>JAUWRE010000148.1 GCA_030610725.1 Candidatus Aerophobota bacterium
GATTTAAAGACCAATATCATGCAGATTTTGATGCGAGTATGGCTGTTAAACGAGAAGGCGAGTTAACGATACGATACTACGCTCAGATTGATGAAGCATTCGAAGTAACCAGTAGCAAGGTGCTTATGGATTTGGACACACACTACGTCTGGACTTCTTCCCACGTAGAGGAGTATTTTGAAAATAGCAAGAGTGATAGACTTTACGTGTTGGTCCTGCGAGTGTTTCAGTTGCCCAAACCTGAAGTTGTTGAGCTTGATTGGCTAGACACTTGGTACAAAGGCATGTCCCCCTGGGTAAACCTACCTGAAGCTATCTCGAACGAAGGATGTTCTACTGTTTTGAACGACAGCGAATTCACACGCACCGCAGAAAAGATAACGCAAATCGTTGTAGAGCCCGGGCTGCCAAAGACACGGACAGAACGACTACCTGGACACAAAAAGGAGGATTCTGGAATGGCAACCCAAAAATGGGGGTATCTACCGAGATTCGTACCAGGGATTGTGTTGTGTCTAATAGCGGCTTTTTTAAATTTCTTCGGTGTATTGCCCGGGGCTACTCGAACTACTATACTAATCATCGGAATAGCCTTAATAGCTACATCGGCTGTGCCATGGAGGGCCAAGAAATCGTAGGGTACACTCAAATAAAGCCTTCCGGTAATCAAACGTAGAAACCTGAACTGAAGCTAATTACAGAAGAAACTATACAATTATTTCATAAGAAACTTGATAAGGTATAATTATCTTTGTAATCATCTATCTATGCTAATTCTATCAGTTTATGGTAAGCCAAAGGAGGATACCTTTTGTTAAATGTGGAAGATTAACCAAATTTGATCTTCAAAGAATCAATGATTGGATTGAGGAAAGCAGTGTTGAAGAGAAGAAATTCTATTGAGGTTAGATGGGAAAAACTTGACAAATCCTGACTTTTGGGTATTATATTATAGGAGCATAATAGGGAGTACAAGATGGCTGTATTTAAGAAAAATGATAACTGGTACATTGATTACTACGTAAATGGAAGACGTAAGAGAGAAAAGATAGGTCCCAATAGAAAACAGGCTCTTATTGTCCTTCAGAAAAGAAAAGTCCAAATAGCTGAAAATAAATTTCTTGACATTGAAGAACAAGGAACAATCAAGCTTGAAGAAATGGGAACGCTCTTCTTAGAGAACTATTCAAAACCCAATAAGAGGTCCTGGAGAAGAGACGAGGAAATCGTAAATCACTTAACTGATTTCTTTAAGGGAAGAAAACTACAAGATATAGGTCCTCTCGACATTGAAAAATACAAAAGAAAAAGGGTAGAAGAAGTCTCGCCAGCCACGGTAAACAAAGAACTCTCTGGCCTGAGAAACATATACAATCGAGCAATCGAATGGAAAATGGCAACAAAGAATCCAATGAAAGCGGTCAAGTTCTTTCGGGAAAGTGAGGGCAGACTCAGATTCCTAGAAAAAGAAGAGATAAAAAAGGTTTACAATGCCTGCCCAGGCTATCTTAAATCCATTGTCGCTGTAGCCATATGCACAGGAATGAGAAAAGGAGAGATTCTTGGGCTGAAATGGCTTGACATTGACTTCAGAAGAAAAATCATTGCAATATTGAAGACTAAAAGTCAGAAAAAAAGAGAGATTCCCATTGGAGATGGTATTTCTAGGCTTCTTCTGAAAGAGAAGAAGCATCCAGACAGTTCTTATGTTTTCTGTCAGGAAGATGGGAGGCGTATTGGTTCTTTTAGAAAGGCATTCAAAACAGCTTTAAAAAAGGCAGGAATAGAGGATTTTACTTTCCATGACCTAAGGCACACATTTGCCTCTCATCTGGTTATGAGTGGCGTTGACCTGAAAACGGTACAGGAAATTATGGGCCATGCTAGTTTTACTACTACTCTTCGCTATGCTCATCTTGCCCAGAATCATAAAAGAAGAGCAATGGAAATTTTTGACTCCCGGATGGACACTATTTGGACACCAGAGACTGAAAAAGAAAAAATCGAAAAATTGGTGCTTCCTGAAGTCTTTATAGAGAGCAACTTTCAGCCAATAGAGCCGTTAGCTCAGTTGGTAGAGCATCGCCCTTTTAAGGCGAGGGTCGCAGGTTCAACCCCTGCACGGCTCACCCTGTCCCCATAGTCTAACGGATTAGGACACTGGGTTTTCATCCCAGCGATGGGGGTTCGACTCCCCCTGGGGGCACGCGGGGTTAGCTCAGAGGTAGAGCGCTTGCCTTACAAGCAAGAGGTCGTTGGTTCGAGCCCATCACCCCGCACCAAATCCGTTGCTCGTTGCTCGAAAAGACGAGAGCGAAAAATGCAAAACCATAGCACGAGAAAGCGTAGAACGTAAAGCGAAAAGCGCAAAAGAATGACGTAAAACTAAAAATGTAAGACCAATTAAAAAGAAAGAAAAATCAGTTTTGAATTTTGAATTATGGTTTTTCGCTTTTAGTTTTTAGCTTTACGCTATACTAGATACGAGCAACTAGCAACGAGCGACGAAATGGGGGTATTTGTGCTTAAGGATTTATCTTTACTTATAGCATTTCAGGAGTTGGATCTAAAAATAGAGAAGAATGGAATAAAAGAAAAAAAGTTGTCTTCTCAAATAGAAGGAGAACGCAAGAGGGTATTAGAACTAGAGGAAAATTTATTGAAAAAAAAAGAGATGCTGAAGCATATTCAAATAGAGAGAAGGAATAAAGAAAGAAGTATAGAAGAAATCGACTCGCTCCTGGCAAAACACGAAGAAGAAAAGTACAAGATTAAATCCAATGAAGAATTTGCAGCACTGGAAAAAGAAATTAGTCAGGGAGAAGAAGAAAAAAACAAGACAGAAGATATCCTGCTGGAATTAATGGAAAAGGAAGAAGGCCTGGATGAAGAGCTCCCTGTTTTAGAAAAAGAAAGTAAACAAGCCAATAAGGATTGCCAGGAAGAGGAGTGTATTCTTAGAGCAGACCTAGATAGTACCATTGAACAACTTAAACATCTGGAAAATAATCGGAAAAAAAATATTTCTGAATTGAATTCTGTTCTTTTCCAACGCTACGAACAACTACAGAAAACTAGAGAAAACCCTGTGGTGCTGTCTATTAGTAACGGCATATGCGATGGATGTAATGTGAAAGTTCCTCCTTCTTTGGTGGCTCGAGCTAGAAGAAGAGAAGAGATTGTCTACTGTGAAAGCTGCACCCGTATATTATATATATGAACAATTCTTAATCGTATATCGAAAAGAAAAGAGCGAAAAATGTAAAGCGAAAAGCGCAAAACCATAGCCAATTAGTTCATTGTTCATGGTTCATCGACAAAAAAACAAATCTGTTCATGGTTAAGAGATTTTAATCAATGAACAATGAACTATGAACAAGTTTCAATTTTGAATTATGGCTTTACGCTATACTAGATACGAGATACGAACAACGAGATACGAAGATTGTCTTGAGGTGTATCCTAGGGAGGTGTAAAAAGATATGTCTATCTTATGTCTGGATGTTGGAGACAGGACTATAGGAATAGCAGTAAGTGATTCTTTGCGAATCGTAGCTTCCGGTATAGGCCAATTGAGAAGGGATAAACCTGAAAAGAATAAAGAGTTAGAGCATATTAAATCTCTTATTTTTCAATATGAAGTTGACAAACTGGTAGTGGGGCTTCCTCTAAATATGAAAGGAGGGGAAGGAGAGCAGGCAAAAAGGGTACGTAATTTCGCTGATGAGCTATCCTCTGGAATAGAGATTCCGGTGGTCCTATTTGATGAAAGACTATCAACAGTGGAGGCGGAAAAGGTATTAAGGGAAGCAAAAGTAAGTCCCCTGAAACGAAGAAAAGTTAGAGATAAAATTGCGGCTACCGTCATTTTGCAGAACTATCTGAACTCCCAAAGACCGTGAATCG
>JAUWRE010000137.1 GCA_030610725.1 Candidatus Aerophobota bacterium
GGAAAAAGGAATAGAGATGGCCAACTTGGTTGCGGAAATACCAGCCTATATACAGGTAAGAAATCCGCGAGCTATAGAAGCGGTAATCAAACGGTTAGTGAGAATATTGGATTTAGATATTGATCTAAACGATCTTCATAGGGCTAGCCTGGAATTCGAAAGGAACATAGATAAAGCTTTGCTGAAACAGCCAGTACTGACTGAGCAAATAAGAAAACTAGAAGACAACTATGATAGTGAAACTTTCGGTACTGACGAAGATTTCGAAAAGTGGCTCAAGCAACAAGGTATTGACAAGCTGTGAATTGCTCAGTAGAGATTGTACCTGAAATAACCGATCATCCTGATTATGATAAAGCAACTGAACTGGTAAAACAATTGATTGCCCAGGGGTAATCAGCCAGCCTCAAACTGGATATTGGTATGGCTGATATTGAACTCATTGGCCACTAACTGATTTATCTTTTCTAGTATCTTGTGACTTTGGCTGACCGTAATGTCCTCGACAATGACATGGGCTGTCATAGCGTACATGTGAGAAGTAATTACCCAGACGTGGACGTGGTGTATTGCCTTTACAGCGGGGACTCTTCTTTTAATAAAACTTACCATTTCATCAATGTCTATATGCCTGGGTGTTGCCTCTAAAAGAATATTGCTGGATTCTGCCAGGAGTTTTCCTGCCCATATTAGATATATTCATTTTCCTTATCCTATTTGTAAATTTGAATATGTCAAAAGTTGATTTTGAGAGATGTTTTATTGCTTTTATTAGATTATGCTTTACTTGGAGATGATTAGGCGTTATCTGGTTTTCTAATGAAGGGGTACCTTCCTTATTACTTGAGGAATTAAATAACTTGCTTGATTTAGGATATCGACTAGTATAACAGGTAAGCAATAAGGACAGTCACGGGAGGTAAAGGGCATTATTTTACCATGCTGACAATGAAAGTACTGGGTTTATTTGGTAGTCCCCGGCGAGGAGGCAATACCGACCTTTTATTAGAAGAGATGTTAAGGGGTGCTCAGAGTCAGGAGGCTGAAATTGAGAAGATTTTTCTCTCTGACTGGGACATCTCCGGCTGCCGGGAATGCCGAAGGTGCGAAATAGATGGGAATTGTGTCATTCAGGATCAAATGCAAAAGCTCTATCCTAAACTTTTGCAGACAGATTATATTATCCTGGCTTCACCCATTTTCTTTTACGGAGTTACGGCCCAGGCAAAGAGAATGATAGACCGGTGCCAGGCACTCTGGGCTAGAAAGTACATTTTGAAAAAAACATCAGTACAAGAAGAAAGCGCCAGAAGAAAGGGATGGTTTATTTCCGTGGCTGGCTCCCGTGGAGAAAAGGTATTCCAGGGAGCAATCCTTACGGTGAGATACTTTTTTGATGCTTTGAATGTTGAGTATGCTGGTGAGCTTACCTTTGGGAGGATAGATAGTAAGGGAGCCATCAAGAAACACCCGAGCGGTCTTAAAGAGGCATTCGAGGCGGGCCAGCGATTAGTTACCAGTTAGGAATTTTTTGAACTCCATAAGGTTATAATGAGAAAAAATGGAACGAACGCTATATGAAAATAATTTCTAAATTTTATGAGTATCTAACTTAACCTTGAGCGATTTCCAGTAATCTCCTTGCCATTGACCCGTGCCTGAGTTCATCATCTCTTATCTTGCCCAATGCACTTATTATCTCTATATCCTCGCTTAAATGAAGACATTCTTCATAGGCCTGGGCCATTTTGTATTCCACGACCAGAACATCCTCAAATTTTTCGAATAGTATCTTTCTAGTGTCCATTTTTTTCCTCGATTCCCATCTTTTCAATTAAGTTTTCCACTGTTTCTTTGTGCCTAGCTGAGTCGCTTTCCAGAACAGAAAGAATAGTTTCTGCCTCTTTTTTTTCCGCTTGAGAAAGCTGGCTGGAGGCAACACAGGCCCGGCAGCGGGGCCCCAGCCTAACAATGAAGTCCTCTTCTAGATGCAAACCTTTCTTTAGAGCGATAATTAAATTTTCTTTCTTGCTTATTTTCCTATCTCCAAACTAACTTTTCTCATTAGACTTATAGAAGACATGAACCGTCTTTTCCCAGTAAAAGGGTTTGGTAATCAGCTGAATCGTCCCTTTCCAGCAGCCAATACTGATGAGGACCCAGTACAGTGGGATGAAAATAGCATAAGGGATAAGAAAAAATTTTCCTGTTTTGATGGCAGCATAAAGGTGGATAATTATGTAAATGGAATTTCCTACCACTAAATTGAAGAGAGCTATAATAAAGATGGGATAGAAAGAAAGAAAAGAAAAAGTTCCCTTGAATACAAAAGCAGCTATGGTTACCAGCCACAGAAGGGGATTTAGCAAAGGCAGGTAAAAATTTCCCCCGAAAGTCAACTGAAAAAGCAAAAAAGACCTCATACCCGTTTCCTTTAGCAACCTAAGCGGATGACGCATATGAACCAAAAATGTTTGGGCATAGCCCTTTTGCCATCGGGACCTTTGACCGATCCAGGTCAACAGTTTACTACTAGCCTCCTCCATAGTGTAGGAGTCTAATACCGCCGTTTTTAGTCGGTGCCGATAAATACGCATACCCAAATCCGCATCCTCGGTAACATTGTAAGGGTCCCACCCTCCAATTTCTTTAAGGGCTTCGGTTCTGAAATGGTTACTTGTTCCTCCCAGGGGAACCGGTGCATTTATTCCCACCAGGCCGGGAAGGTAATAATCAAACCAGAAGTAATACTCGAGAGTGAACCACTTGGTCAAGATGTTCTGGGTGGAGTTGTAGTAGTTCAGTTTTGCCTGGAGGCAAATGTAGTCCTTTTCTAATTGACCAAAAGCACAAACGGCTTTTTTCAGTTGATCGGGCTCCGGGTTGTCCTCTGCATCATAAACAACGCAGAATTCACCCGTAGCTCTTTTTAGAGCAAAGTTACAGGCTCGCGGTTTGGTTTTTATGTCTGCACGGGGCACAATAATTACGTCAAAGCCTCTTTCTGGAAGATCAACTGATTCTGGCTCTCTTCGACTTTGCTTAGTCGTATTCTTCACTAGGCCTAATTTTCTGGCCGCTCCAATAGTTTCTTCATCTCCTTCTTCCATAATGATTTTTATATCCAGTTTATTGTGGGGATAGTCGAGCTTGGAGATATTACTGAGAACGTGGGGAAGCGTTTCTGATTCCTTGTAGAGGGGAATAAAAATGGTATAGAGAGGAAGTTCTTCATTCTTGATCGATTCAAGTTCTTCCTTACTGACATTAATCTGCTTCCCTTGGCGAAATCCTCTAATGGTGATGTAGAGTTTTACAGGATTAGCGACAAAATAGAACAGGTTAATTAGAGAGAATAAGACCAAGAAAGAAGAAGGAAGGTCAAAAATAGACCAGATGAGGAAGATACCGATTAGAGAAAGGAGAAAGAACTTCTGCGGCCGGGTCAATACCCGGCTAGCGGATATATCAGGAAAACGGTAGGCTAATTCTCCTACTGCTTCTAGAGAGTGAATCCCCCGATATTCATTATCCAGAACACTGGTTATTTGGAAAGGATTGGCTATAGCCATCTTTATTTGGTATTTGTCATCAAAAGTTCTTTTAAGATAGTCTAAGAACTCATTATCAAAGGGATTTGCCGTAGCAAAAGTAAGAGTGGTCTCGCTCTCCTCCAGGGGAAAAACTAAGTATTTTTTAAGAAAACTGTACGGGTAGAGTCTGGCTTTATCTCTGTTCTTAAAGAGCCTCTCATAACCACAATATTCCAGATTTAGCTCCTTTGCCATTATGGGGAAAAAACGGGGGGTCTTGAGGTATCCCTTGGCAATGATTTGGGTGATGAAATTTGCCCTATTTTGATCATAGATTTCTAAGATTTTCTCAGAATCTTGCTCGCCTGCCAGATTATGCTTCAAGAGAATTTTTTTAATGAACTTTCTTTCTCTATCTCTTGTGTTCATAGATAATGCCTTCGCTAATCCCCCATCCTTCACCCGTATTCCTTCCAGCTATAGGGCAGTAACTTGCCTGGTTCGCCAAACTAACTACTTGTCTCCAAATGAGTGAATGATAAATAGTGGTAAGAGGCTTCTGTGTGCCTTCTTTTTTCTAGC
>JAUWRE010000007.1 GCA_030610725.1 Candidatus Aerophobota bacterium
GCTTAAAGAGACTTAAGGGTCTTATCAAATACTTCAAAACATCTCCCCTGTGCCAGGATGAAGAGACTCGTAAAATCTTGTTGGATGAACTTAGCAAGGCTCGACGGGTATGGCAAGAAAAAGATTGGGGGGAAATCATAATTTCAAAATCCTTCCCACCTTCGCTACAAGCCTAGCTACCTCAAAAAAATGTGAATCGTATCTTGTATCTCGAAAAGAAGAAAAAAGGAAAAGAGGAAACTAAATTGATATCTCCATCTCAAATTGCTAAATTAAAAGAAATGGAAAAACGGTATAAAGAACTCAACGAATGCCTCTGCGATTCCTCTGTTTTAGAAAATAGGCAACTTTTGGAAAGCTACAGTAAGGAGCATGGTAAGCTGGAAGAGACGATATCTGCCTGGCAGAAATATAAAAAATTGCAGAAAGAAATAGATAAATTACAGAAGTTGCTTTCAGATGAAAAAGAAAAAGAAATACATCAACTAGCTGAGGAAGAAAGGGAAGAACTAGAGATTAAACTAGAAAATGTGGAAGGAGAACTTTTGAAATTTTTCTCTTCAAAAGATAGCTATTCTCAAAGAAATGTCATTATGGAAATTCGGGCAGGGGCAGGGGGTGAAGAAGCAGCTCTGTTTGCCGCTGATTTGTACAAAATGTATACTCGTTTTGCAGAAAAAAAAGAATGGAATTTAGAAGAAATAACTCATCATTCCACAGACAGAGGAGGATTCAGGGAGCTTATCTTTGCTATCAAGGGAAAAGAAGTTTTTTCTAATTTACGTTACGAAAGTGGGGTGCATAGAGTGCAGAGAGTCCCGCTGACTGAATCGAGCGGAAGAATTCATACCTCCACGGTTACTGTAGCTGTTCTTCCCGAAGCTGATGAAATAGAAGTAGAGATAAAACCTGAAGATTTGCGTATAGACACCTTTCACTCTCGAGGAGCGGGGGGACAGCATGTAAATGTCACTGACTCAGCGGTGAGAATTACTCACCTACCTACGCGAATTGTTACCCAGTGTCAAGATGAGAGGTCTCAACATCAAAACAAGATTAAGGCTATGCGGATACTGCGAGCCGAACTCCTGCAAAGAAAAAGAGAGGAACAACAGAAGGACATCTCTTTACAAAGGAAGAGTCAGATTGGAAGTGGAGACAGGTCAGAACGTATCAGGACTTATAACTTCCCCCAGAATCGATTAACTGACCATCGTATTCATCTTACTCTTCACAAATTGGGAGATATCTTGGATGGAGGACTTGATAATTTGATAAAATCCTTACAAGAGGAAATAGGGAGGGAAGAATTGTAAGTGTTAATAGACAAACTCAAAAATTGCTTTAATGATATAAAAAAAGGCAATGCTTCATATTGGATATATGGATTAACGGCAGAAGGAAAGTCCTATCTAGTATCTCTTCTAAGAGAAGAAGTAGAGGGGGTCTTTTTATTTATAACTCCCCAGGATGCTCAAGCTGAGAACCTCTATGGGGATTTGCGCACTTTTCTTTGTCAGAAAGAAAAAATGTTTCTCCTCTCTTCCAGAAGAAAAGGTCCAGAGGGGACGCATCTTCGAATTCTCCACCAATTAAGAATAGAGAAGAATATCCTGATAGTAGCTTCTTTGACTGCCATCTATCAGAAAGTACCTTCCTTTCCCGCTTTTAATAAGGACATTTTTTGCTTAAGAAAAGGAGCCAGGACTAGCCGAGATACACTTCTCAAATCTCTTGCCGAAAGAGGATACCAGTCTTGCCCCCTGGTAGAGGAAGTAGGAGAGTATGCCTACCGAGGAGGAATTATAGATTTCTACTCTCCTCTTTATTCCCATCCTATTAGAATCGAATTCTTGGGAGAAAAGATAGAATCTATACGAGAATTTGACCCTCTCACCCAGTCTTCTGTAAAGAAAAGAGAAAAGGTTTTAGTATCTTCAAGAAATGAAATATTTTCAACTGGAAAATCGGGGGAGAACCTCTCCCCTTTTTTTAGAGTTATTACTCCTTCTCTTATCATCTTGGATGAACCAGAAGGAATCGAAAGACAAATACAAGAAAAAAATTACCAGAAAGCGGCGACTCTCAAACGTTTTTTGAAGAATGCAAACCTATGTCTTTCCGGATTTTCTGGAAAAGTCTCCTGGGCAATGTCTAAACGACCTCTTTCTCTATCCTTTTCTTCCTTGACTTCTTATCAAGGGCATTTTGATTTATTAATTGAAGATATAAAGTCATGGATAAAAAAAGAGTATAAGATAATATTGTTGACTCCCAGTCCAGGACAGGGACAAAGGCTAAAAGAACTATTACAAGAGAAAGAAATTGAAGCAGCATTAAAGGAAAAGTTCTTTTTGGTAGGGGATTCCTCTTTTCTTTCCATTGTCATAGGTGATTTAAGAAAAGGTTTCATCTTCAAGGAAGCAAAACAGGTTTTTGTAACTGATGAAGATATTTTTAAGCGTTATAGGGAAAGGCGGCAGAGATGGTCCAGCCATGAAGAAAAAAGGATCAAAAGATGGACGGAACTCAAAGAAGAGGATTATGTGGTCCACATTGATTACGGAGTAGGTAAATTCAAAGGCATAGAAACCCTATTGATTGATAGAAAGAAGAACGATTACTTCCGCGTTGACTACAAGGGGACCGATCGTCTCTTTATTCCTGTTCATCAATTGGATCGCCTTCACAAATATGTAGGAAGCTCTGACTGCCCTCCTCCTGTCTATAGTCTGGAAGGAGGGCGATGGAGATGGATAAAACAAAAGGTTAGAAAGGCGACTCGGGAACTTGCTTCCTCTCTTCTAAGACTCTACTCCATAAGGAAGACAATTCCTGGTCGTTCTTTTTCTCCTGATACGGAGTGGCAACTAGAGTTTGAGTCATCTTTTCCTTATGAAGAAACCCCTGACCAATTAAAGGCTACCCAGGAAATAAAGCAGAACATGGAAAGCTCCACTCCAATGGACAGATTAATCTGCGGCGATGCCGGATACGGAAAAACAGAAGTAGCTATACGAGCGGCTTTTAAAGCAGTGATGGACAATGAACAAGTGGCTATTTTGGTTCCTACTACCATTCTTGCTGAACAACACTACCGAACATTTAAAGAGAGGATGGCAGCCTATCCTATTTATATAGAGGTGCTTTCTCGCTTCCAGGCTCTCTCTAGACAAAAAGATATTATTATGGGTCTCAAAGAAGGAAGAATAGATGTCGTTATAGGAACTCATCGTTTGATTCAAAGAGATATACACTTTAAAGATTTAGGGCTGGTAATCATTGATGAAGAACAACGATTTGGGGTACTTCAGAAGGAAAAATTGAGAGAAATGGAAAAGTCAGTTGATGTTTTAAGCTTGAGTGCTACTCCAATTCCTCGCTCTCTATATATGTCTTTAGTAGGAGTGAGGGAAATGAGTATGATTTCTACACCTCCTCCACAAAGACAAAATGTAGAAATCGAGGTAACAGAGTACAATGAGACATTAATAAAAATGATGATACTCAATGAGTTAGAACGGAATGGGCAGGTCTTTTATCTTCATAACAGAATCAAGGATATCTACAAAGTTGCCCAGAAGATAAAAAGAATAGTTCCTGGCAGTTGCATCGCTGTTTCCCATGGAAAGATGTCTCCCAGAAATTTGGAAGATATCATCAGGGATTTTTTAGAAAAAAGATATAATATATTGGTTTGCACTACTATTATCCAATCTGGCATAGATATGCCTAATGTGAATACATTGATTGTGGAAAACGCAGAGCAATTTGGACTGGCTGAACTTTATCAGTTAAGGGGAAGAGTGGGCAGAGGGAAGGAAAAAGGATATGTCTATTTCTTTCCTACTCCTAACAAGCCTCTTACCGATGAAGCTCGTAGACGACTGGAGATTATTAATCAGTTTAAAGGTGCAAAAGCTGGCTTTCACATTGCCATGCAGGATCTTGAGATAAGGGGAGCAGGTAATCTCTTAGGAAGGGAACAACATGGGCATATAGGGGCAGTGGGTTTTACTCTTTACACTGAGCTTCTTTCTGAAGAAGTAAAGAAACTAAGAGGAGAAAAAATCTCTCAATCTTTACCTCTTAGTTTAGATCTGGAAGTAGAGGCAAGAATTCCTTCTTTTTATGTACCTTACCAGGAACAAAGATTTGAACTTTATCGTAAGGCAGGAAAGATAGAGAAAGAAGAAGAGGTTTTTGAGTTTAAAGAGGAATTACGAGATCGCTACGGACTCCTTCCTCGCCAGGTTAGAAATCTGATCAGTCTTTTACGAATAGGACTTATGGCAAAAAAACTGGGGATTATTTCTTTGAGAAGTAGAAATTCTAAGATCTGGGTTACTTTTTCTCCTTTTGCCCCTCTTGATCAGGAAAAACGGAATAAAATCAAGGAAAAGTTATGGCCCGAGGTGCAACCTTTTCCGCTTGACGAAAAGAATTTACTGATAATTAAGAAAGGGAGGGAGGAGGAATCGTTAATCTCTCTGATAGAGATTTTACAAGAATTGAAAGATGTGATATACTCAAAAATACCATGATGCTTGCAAAGTTGAGTTATGTTTTGCTCTTGGTTTCTTTCTGGATAGGGTCATCAGCTACCTTTGTCCATTCGGCTGAATTGATCGATAGGATAGTGGCTACAGTAAACGGAGAGATTATCACTCAAAGGCAATTGAAGCAGGGAAAAGGTATAATTGAGGAAAGATTTGGAGTTCAGGATATGATAGATATCTGCATCCTTACTCAAGAAGCAAGAAAGGAAGGAATACCAATAAACTCTCAGTTGATAGAGGAGCGTCTATCCGAACTTGAGGAAAAGTATTCTCAAACAGAGCTGGAAACAATATTAAGAGAGAGTAGTCTGACCGTTGCTGAATACAGAGAGTGGATGGAAAGAATCTCTTTGCGAGACGGGATAATATATCAAAAACAGATACAAATCAACCAAGATATAAGAGTACAAGAGGCAGAAGTAGATGATTTCTATTTAAGATTAAAACGGTATTTGGATGGATTCTCGAATTCAGAAAAAGAAGTAAACGAATTTTGCCAAATTTACCAGGAGGAGCTAGAAGAGATAGGAAAGGCTAAAATAGCCTATTTTATAGTAAGGGACGAAACTATAGCAGATAAGATACAAAAAAGATTAGAAGAAGGCGAAGACTCTGCTCTACTGGTAGAAGAGATATCTTTGGGCTCTGAATCCTTCCGGGAAGGTGAAATCAACCTAAGAGATATTAAACCGTACCTGAGAGAGGCCATTGTTTCCCTAAAAATAGGACAGACAGGTAGATTGAAAGTTAAAGAGAACGGTTCTTTCTGGGTTATTCAACTAAAGGAACGGAGAGAATTTCTTTATTCTGAGCATAAAGACCAGATGAAAAGTTATTTAAGAAACAAAAAGGGAGAAGAAAGATTACAGAAATGGACAAAAGAATTAAGGGAGAAAGCAGAGGTCAGGATAATATAAAACAATATATAGTATATCGTCATGCGCTAAACGCTATACGCTATATTAAGAGATACGGAGAGAAGATTGGATAAATTTATTATCAAAGGAGGATTTCCCCTGAAAGGGAAACTCAGGGTAAATGGAGCTAAGAATGCTACCCTTCCCATACTGGCTGCTTGTTTATTAACGGAGGGGAAATCCCATCTGGAAAATGTTCCTTGTCTTACGGACATAGTAACCATGTGTAGGGTACTGGAAGAACTAGGGGTTAAGGCAGAGAGAGAGAATAAAACTGTGGAGGTTGATTCCGCATCTCTCTCTTGCTGGGAGACTCCCTATGACCTGGTTAAATTGATGCGAGCTTCCATCCTCGTTTTAGGGCCTCTTTTAGCCCGCTGCAGACGAGCAAGGGTTTCTCTTCCGGGAGGATGTAATATAGGTGCAAGACCAGTAGATCTTCATCTTCAAGGACTAAAACAATTGGGAGCAAGTATTGAGGTTAGAAATGGATATATTGAAGCGCGGGTAAAAAAAAATCTTCAGGGGGCCAATGTTTATTTGGATGTTCCCAGTGTAGGAGCGACAGAGAACATAATGTTTGCTGCTACTTTGGCTAAAGGGACGACCTTGATTAAGAATCCTTCTTGTGATCCTGAAGTAATAGATGTAGCAAATTTTTTGAAAAAGATGGGAGCGCATATAGAAGGAGAAGGGACAGACATGGTAAGAATAGATGGAGTAAAGGAACTTTTTCCGGCAAGCCATTCAGTAATTCCTGACCGAATTGAAGCAGGAACTTTGCTAATGGCAGCTGTCATTACTAAAGGAGAAGTAATTCTAGAACGCATTTCTCCTAATTATCTAAAAACAATTCTTGATAAATTAAGACAAGTGGGAGCAGAGGTTGATGTCGATAACTACACGGTAAGAGTCAAGGGAGGCGATGTTTTAAAACCAATCGGGGTTAAGACTCTTCCTTATCCTGGTTTTTCTACCGATCTACAACCACAGATAACCACTGTTGTTTGTCTGGCTGAGGGGACTAGTACGATTACTGAGACTATCTTCGAAAGTCGTTTTACTCATATTGCTGGCTTAAAGAAGATGGGAGCCCAAATCAAAAGAGAAAAAGCAAAGGTAGAGGTGAATGGGGTTTCTTCGCTTCGTCGAGCTTCTGTTACAGCTCCCGATATAAGAGGAGGAGCAGCTCTTGTTCTGGCTGGATTGGCAGCCGAAGGGATGAGCGAAGTCAAGGAAATTAACCATGTGGACCGTGGCTACGAGAAATTGGAAGAGAAATTATCTAAATTAGGAGCCAGAATTGAAAGGATGAAAGATTAAGATGTTCGCCTTTAGTAAAAAGATTGGAATAGATCTGGGAACCACCAATATATTGATTTACGTAGAAGGCGAAGGAGTCGTCCTCAACGAACCTTCTGTGGTAGCTCTGCATAAAGAGTCCAACAGAATCCTTGCTATTGGAAAAGAAGCCAGGGAGATGCTAGGGAGAACTCCCAGTGCTATCGTAGCTATAAAGCCGATAGAAGACGGGGTTATTGCTGACTACAGTATTGTGGAAAGTATGCTTAAATTCTATATCAAGAAAATTCACAAAAAATGGGTTTTCTTTCCGCCTTATTTGATGATTTGTATACCTTCAGGAGGGACTTCTATACAAAAAAGAGCCGTAAAAAACGCTGCCATTAAAGTTGGATGCAAGAAGGTCTTCCTTATCGAAGAATCTAAAGCAGTGGCTATAGGGGCAAACCTTGATATTACTAAACCAGAAGGTAATATGATTATAGATGTAGGGGGCGGCACTACTGACGTGGCTGTTCTCTCTATGGGGGATATTGTCACTGCGCAGACTCTTCGTACTGGTGGTAATAAACAAAACGAGGCTATTAGTAGATACTTAAGGAAAAAATATAACCTTACCGTAGGAGAAATTACTACAGAAGAGATAAAGCATAATATAGGATATGCTATTTATCCCCCCAAGAATGAGAAAATGAGTATACGAGGCCGGGATTTGTTAGCGGGCCTGCCAAAGACTATCGAAGTTACGGCAGAAGAAATTTCTGAAACTCTATCTGAACCGCTGTCCTCGATTGTAGAGGGAACAAAACTAGTTCTGGAAAAAACGCCGCCGGAACTAGCCGCAGATATAATTGGAAAGGGGATTTTTCTGGCTGGTGGAGGGAGTCTTTTGAAAAATTTCCCCCAACTGATAGAAGAAACAACTGGTATTACCACCCATCTAGCGGATGACCCTATGTCTTGTGTAGCTATTGGAACAGGAAGGGCCTTGCAGCATATAGACCTACTAAAAAAGACATATTCGTAATGGAAAAAGAAAAGAGCAGATTTATTTGTCAAAATTGCCAACATATCTCTTTTAAGTGGCTTGGCCGTTGCCCTGAGTGCGGTGAGTGGGATAGTTTTTATGAAGAAAAAATAAGAAAAGGAGGTCTTTCCCGAAATTCAACTTTCCCTTACCACAAACCTGAGCTTCTCAAAGAAGTTAAAGGTTATGACCAAAATCGGCATGCAAGCGGGATGAAAGAATTTGACCGTATTTTAGGAGGTGGGGTAGTCCCGGGGTCTGTTGTATTAATTGGAGGGGAACCGGGAATCGGTAAGTCTACTCTCCTTCTAGAAATAGGTAACCGACTGAGTAGTTCAGAATCGTCGGTTCTTTATGTATCAGGAGAAGAATCAGCAGGACAGAGTAAATTAAGAGCTTCAAGACTGGGAATAGATTCAGATTATCTTTATATCTCGTCCCAGACTAATCTGGAAGAAATTACTCATCAAGTTAGTGAGTTGAATCCCAAAATAGTAATAATAGATTCCATTCAAACTGTCTATAGCGAAAATTATAATTCTCTTGCCGGTTCTCCTTCTCAAATCAGAGAATCTACAGCTTATCTGATGCGATTAGCCAAGCAGAAAGAGATAACTTTTTTTATAATAGGTCACGTTACTAAGGAGGGTGCTATTGCTGGACCAAAGATATTAGAGCATATTGTAGATACGGTTCTTTATTTTGAATCCGAGAGAGACTCTCACTACAGAATCCTACGGACAGTCAAAAATCGGTTTGGTTCTACTTCGGAAATTGGAATCTTTAGTATGGAGAAAGATGGTTTAAAAGAAGTCACTGATTCCTCTAAATTTTTTCTAAGGAATTCTTCTACCAATGAAAATGCTTCAGGTACAGCTATAGTGCCTACTATTGAGGGGACTCGTAGTTTCTTGGTAGAGATTCAGGCCCTGGTAAGTGCTTCCAATCTAGCTATTCCTAGAAGAATAGCTCAGGGTATAGATTATAATAGACTCTGTCTGCTTCTGGCTGTATTGGAAAAACGAGGAAGACTACGTTTTTTTAACCAGGATGTTTATTTGAACATAGCTGGAGGAGTGAAAATAAGTGAACCTGCTTGCGATCTGGCTATAACTTTGGCTGTCGCTTCCAGTCTTAAGAACAAGCCTTTGTTGAAACAAGCGGTTGCTATCGGCGAGGTGGGACTTACAGGAGAAATACGACCTGTGAGTTTCATTGAAAAGAGAATAAAAGAAGCAGTAAAGCTTGGATTCAGGCGCTATTTATTGCCTTATTGTGAAGCGAGAGCAATAAAAAATTTACCGGAGGTGGAGTTAATAGGAGTGAAAAGAATTGAGGATGCTCTTGAAAAAGGAATAAAGGAGAATATGAATGCCTAAAGATAAGAAAGGCAAGGAGGAAAAACTATGGACATTTCTTAAAATAGTATCTCCGGGAACCACTCTAGGCCAGGGGCTAAAAATAATATTACAGGCGAAGACGGGTGGTCTTATTGTTATAGGAGATACAGAAAAAGTACTTAGTGTTGTTGAGGGAGGTTTTAAGGTGGACTGTTACCTGACTCCTGCTGCTCTGGCTGAATTGGCTAAGATGGATGGAGCTATTATTCTCTCTAGAGATGCAAAAATAATTTTATATGCTAATACTCAGTTAGTTCCAGATTACCTAATATCTACTAGCGAAAGAGGAACTCGCCACCGGGCAGCAGAGAGAATGGCCAAGCAGATAGATTGTCCTGTTATAGCTGTTTCTCAGTCTAGACACGTAATTACTTTGTATCAGGGAGAAACCAAGTATGTCTTAGGGAGCGTACCTGAACTTATAAACAGGGCCAATCAGGCACTACAAACTCTGGAAAGATACCGGGCAGCCTTCAATGAGGTGTTAACAGAACTAGACCTTTTGGAATTTCAGGATGAAATGAGGTTGATTGATGCGATAAGAGCTATTCAAAGAGGCGAAATGATAAGAAGAATAAAAGAGGAAATAGAAAGATATATTATAGAGCTGGGGGGAGAGGGACGTTTGACAGAGATGCAACTAAAGGAAATAGTAGGTAATACCTTAAGCGAAACTAGACAAATATTGCAAGACTATGTAAAGGAAAATTATGAAAAAGTCTGCCTGGAATTAGAAGTAATAAGTACGGAAAAGCTGTTAGAAACAGAAGGTATTGTGCGTATTCTGGGTTACGGGACAAAACCTGAGAACCTGGATTTGTCAGTTTTACCCAAAGGATATCGAATTCTATCCAAAGTGCCTCATTTACCAGTCTCAGTGATAGAAAATGTAGTAGCTGCCCTGGGAGATTTACCCAATATCATGAACTCAACTGTGCTAGAATTGACCGGAATTAATGAAGTGGGAGAGAGGAGAGCTGGCTCTGTCAAGCGGGAGTTAGAACGACTCAAGAATAGAGCGTTGCTAGGCAAACGTTTTTAGTGCAGCGTATAGCGTATAGCGTTTAGGAGAAGTCAACAAAGTGAAAAACTTAAAGCGAGAAACTATAATTCAAAACTCATTTTTTCTTAATTATAGTTTAATTCTGAGTTTTGGTTTTGCATTTTCACTATACGCTATCCGCTAACCGCCATACGCTAAAAAAAAGGAGATGAGAATTTAATGAAATTTGAAGAGATAAGATTACGGACTCTATTTGTTATTTTAGTAGGTATTGTTTGTTATGGAATAGCTCTTTTTATGGAGTTTAATCCTTGGATACCTGCTCTGGCGGGATGCTGGATAGCTACAATAATAATTGCCGTTGAACGAAAACTAAGCAAGATTTCTGTAAAAGGATTAATAATAGGCGTACTGGGATTAGCGGGAGGCGTTATAATCGCCAATTTGATAGCTTATCCTATTCTATGGATTGTTCCCTTGAAGTCGTTTTCTCCCTTTATTCTTTTTCTGATTAATCTGGTATTTGCTACTATTGGTTTGGCCGTATCCCTTAAAAGGAAAGAGGAAATAGCTAATTTTCTGTTCCGATTTACTGGTAAGAAAACCACTGCAGCAACGGGAAAATATAAAATCCTGGATACGTCTGTTATTATTGATGGTAGAATAGTTGACCTCTGTGAAACTGGTTTTATAGAAGGAATACTGGTAATTCCGCATTTTGTTCTTACTGAACTACAGCAGATTGCCGATTCTTCATCTTCCACCAAGCGAACTCGAGGTAGAAGAGGTTTGGATATAGTTCATAGACTCCAAAACCAGGAGACAGTTCCCGTGGAAATTGTGGATACCGATTTTCCAGATATACTAGAAGTCGATAGTAAATTACTTCAATTAGCCAAAGTAATAAAAGGACTGGTAGTTACTAACGATTATAATCTTAAGAAAGTAGCTAAGATCAAAGATGTAGAGGTGCTGAACATAAATGAAATAGCTACTGCTCTCAAGCCTATTCTTTTGCCGGGAGAGTCTTTAAGAATCAACATCCTCAAGGAAGGAGAAAATCCTAATCAGGGAATTGCCTATCTGGAAGATGGCACAATGGTAGTGGTAGAGAAAGGAAAGAAGTATATTGGCAGGGAAACAGAGATTATCGTGACTTCTGTCCTTCAGACTACCACAGGAAAAATGATATTCACTGAGTTGAAGCAAGAGGCAAATAAGAACAAAATAAAAGTGAAAAGAGTCAGAGCCAAGGGACAAACCAAGTGAGAGTGGAGGTCATTATCGTAGGAGCTGGTAAAGGAGTACGGTTTGGTGAAGTTCGACCAAAGCAGTTTTCTTATCTCTGCAAAAAGCCAATTTTCTGCTGGACTATTGAGAGGTTTGAAAAGTGTGATCTGATAGACAAAATTATTCTGGTTATACCTCCCAGAACGAAGGAATATGTTCAGAAATCGATTCTATCCTACTCTGACTACAAAAAAATAAAAGCTACTGTTGAGGGAGGTAAAGAGAGAGGTGATTCTGTCTTCCAGGGGCTGCAGGTAGTAGATAGAGATACTGATATAGTGCTTATACACGATGGAGTTCGGCCTTTAATCTTTCCTGAGTTAATCGAAAGATTAATTCATCAGGTAGAGAAATGTGGAGCAGCAACATTAGCTGTTCCAATGAAAGAAACAGTCAAGGAGGTTAGCCGAGAAAGTGCTGTGGCTCAGACCCTGGATAGAAAGAAACTCTACTCTATCCAGACTCCTCAGGGGTTCAAGAGAGAGATAATATGGAAAGCCTACCAAACAGCCAGGCAATCGGGTCAATGGGCAAGTGATGATGCTGCCCTGGTAGAAAAAATGGGGAAGAGAGTCATGATAATTCTGGGAGATGAGATGAATATCAAGATTACTACTTCCCTGGATTTGAAATTAGCTGAAATACTATTAAGGAATAGCGTATAGCGGGTAGCGTATAGTGAAAAGACAGTCCGAAATCAAAGATGAAAAATCGTATCTTGTAACTACCTGTGATGGGTAAGATTTTCTGAAAAGCAAGACTTTTTGCCTGTCATTGCGAGGCTAAGCCGAAGCAATCTAATAACAAAAAAAGAAAAAGGATCTGAATTCTAGATACTCGATACTAGATGCTCGTAAAAGAAGAAAAACCAAAGACAAGGAACGAGAAACCGAGATAAAACGAGTATCGAGAATCAAGGATCGAGAATACGAGAGTAACATGCGTGTAGGAATAGGATACGATGTGCATCCTCTGGTAAGAGGGAGGAAACTCATTTTAGGGGGTGTTCATATACCCCACCCAATGGGCCTGGGGGGACATTCTGATGCTGACCTTTTATTGCACAGTATGGGGGATGCCTTACTAGGAGCAGCAGGCAAAAAGGATATAGGTTCTTTATTTCCCGACAATGATCCCAAATATGAAGGAATTTCTAGCTTAATATTATTAACAAGGATTTTCCAATTACTAAAAAAAGATGGCTACCGAATAAATAATTTAGATGCTACATTGGTAGCAGAAGAACCCAAAATTTCACCCTATGTCCATAAGATGAAAGAAAATATTGCTCAGGCCTTAAGAATCCAAATTGATCGGATAGGAATCAAGGCCACTACTTCTGAAAAAATGGGTTTTTTAGGTAAGAAAAAGGCAATTTGCTGCTGGGCAGTAGCCACTAT
>JAUWRE010000010.1 GCA_030610725.1 Candidatus Aerophobota bacterium
TTCTTTGTACTTTTTTTATTTGTTTTAGGAGAGAAAGGAAAGGTCATTGCCTTATTGATTTTTATATTTGCTTCTTTATCTGACCTTTTAGATGGATGGCTAGCCCGAAAAAAGAATGAGGTAACCTCGCTGGGGAAAATAATCGACCCCATTGCCGATAAAATTCTTGTCTATAGTGCTTTTATATCCTTTATTCAGCTTCATCTAGTTCCCTTCTGGATGGTTATAATTATTATGGGTAGAGACCTTTTGATTATGGCTCTAAGGATAGAATTAGCCTCAAAAAACTTCATCCTTTCTGCTAACAGACTGGCTAAACTGAAGACTTTCTTTGAAAATGCGGTTATCTTCTTTGTTTTTTTTATTTTGCTCTGGCAGGGTTTCAAATATAAAATTGAGGGAGCAGATAGGGTGACCTATCTGTTAATGGGAGGAGCTACTTTGTTGGCTCTCATCTCGGGAATTCAATATTGGATTGGAAGCAGGAGGCATCTTCAATGAAAAAATTGTATATTCTCTTGGGCACAGTAGCAGGAGTAGGATATATTCCTTTCTTACCCGGAACCTTGGGAACCATGGTAGGAGTGGCTATTTATGTGATTTTCAGTAGATTTTTTCCCCAAACAATAAGCTACATCATAATGCTGGCTGTTTTTTTAATAGGAGGAATATGGATTTCTGGAAAATGTAATCAATATTTTGAAGGTGATGATAATTCATCCATCGTTATTGATGAATTAGTAGGATTTTTAATAACTATGTTGCTTGTTCCTTTCTCTTTTCGTTTTATTCTATTGGGATTTGTTCTGTTCAGAGTTATTGATATAACTAAACCCTTCAAAATAGGGAAAATTGAAAAAGTTTCTGGTGGCTGGGGTATAATGGGTGATGATATAGCAGCAGGTATCCTGGCTAATTTAATCATCCAGGCACTTAGAACAATGCTAGCCTGGTAAATTAAATATTAAAAAAGAAAAAGGGGACAGGCTACTTTTTCTATATTTTAAATAGGGACAGCGACCATTTATTTTAATTTCTCTTCTAGTCCGACCCTTACTGATACAACTAATTATAGATACCCACGCCTTTACAGGCGTGGTGCTTAGCGGATTTTCAAGCAGAGCTTGTCCTGCTTCGCAGGAAACCGCTCTCATCCCCACCTTCACAAACGGGGAGTTCCCGCTAAATTAAATGGTCGCTGTCCCTATTTAAATAGATTTACTAGAGGATTTCCCTTTATTCCCGCAGTTACTTTTACTTTTACTCCATACACTTTCCAGATGTTTTCCTCATTGATTATTTCTTTGGGGCTGCCCCGAGCAAAGATCTTTCCTTCATTTAGTAGAATTAGTTGTGAGGCATACTGGCTGGCCATGTTTAAATCGTGGGAGACTAGAATGATAGTTATTCCTTTTTCCCGGTTCAATTTTTCTAAAAGATTAAAAATATCTAGTTGGTGCCTTATATCAAGATGGGCTGCTGGTTCGTCTAAGAGAAGGAGAGTAGGTTTCTGAGCCAGGCTACGAGCGATAACCACTCTCTGCTTTTCTCCTTCGCTTAACTCATTTATCCTTCTCTGGCGAAAGGAGATAGTTTCAGTCAATCCCATAGCTTCTTCAGCAATACGATAATCATTCTTTCCTTCCAGGTAAAAGCGAGGAAGATAGGGAATTCTACCTAAAAGTACAAAATCTTCCACAGTAAAGGAAAAATGAAACACTGAAACCTGAGGAACTACAGCTATTTTTTGCGCCAATTGTTTGGCTGGTATTTTCATAATGTCTTTTTTATTATAAAAAACATTTCCTTTTTGAGCAGGTAGAATTTTGGTTATGCTCTTAAGTAGAGTAGTCTTACCCGAGCCGTTAGGTCCGATTAGTCCCCAGAACTCTCCTCTTCTTACCAGAAAGTCAATTCCTTTGAGGATATTTTTTCTTTTATATCCGCTGCATAGATTCCTTATCTCCAGCAAGATATCCTTATCTATTCCTACCACCTGAATTCTACCTTTCTTTTTCTGATAATATAGATAAATATTATCCCTCCTATTATTCCGGTGATTACTCCTACCGGAAGCTCTCGGGGAGAGATGATGGTTCTGGCTATTAAATCTGCTCCTACCAGGAAGGATGCTCCCAAAAGAGCAGAAGCGGGAAGAAGGAAACGGTGGTCAGCGTCTATAATTCCACGTATAAGGTGAGGAATCATCAATCCTACAAAGCCAATTACACCTGAAGCGGAAACAGCTACACCGGTAAGAAGAGAAGCCAGAATAAAAAGGATTTTTTTTGTCCTTTCTACCTCTATTCCTAAATGAGTAGCTTCTTCCTCTCCCAGAACAAGAGCGTTAAGGTCCCTGGCAAAGAGAAAAGAGATGAATATTCCTATCAGGATGATAAGAGAAACGGTGATAATGAAAGAAAGATTGGTTTCCTGCAAATTACCCATTATCCAGAACATTATTCCGTGAAGTTCTTCACCCTTGGCCAGGCTCATAAGGAGCATAATCAAAGAAGAGGAAAGGAAACTGACTATTACTCCGGTAAGGAGGAGAGTAGGAATGGTAAGCCTTCCTCCACTGCTGGCAATAAAATAGACAAGAATAGCAGCTCCTATAGCTCCGGCAAAGCCAGCCAGGGGAATGACCTGGGTCAACGTTCCACTTAATCCAGCAACTATAACCAGACCAACGGCCGCCGCCGCTCCTCCCGATATACCGAGAGTATATGGTTCGACTAATGGATTGCGAAACATGCCTTGAAGAATGACTCCAGCGCTGGATAAGGCTGCCCCTACTACCATCCCTAGAATTAGACGAGGTATTCTGATTTTAAACAGGATAACGGCTGCAGGTGTGTTTTCCAGAGGATAACTTTTCCAGAAGCACAATTTCTGTGCTAAGAGAGATATGCTTTTGGTGAGAGGAATACGGACCGGTCCTATCATCAAAGAAAGAAAGGATATCGCAAGCAGCAAAATCATCAGTACAATGAGCCAGCCTATCCAGCGCTTCATTTTATTAGAGGTAATCATTTTCTAATCTGATACACTTTCTCCAAACATCTCAGGATGGATAATCTTAGCCATCTCCTCCAGAGCATTCACTATCCTTGGACCGGTACGAGAGACTATATCTGTGTCTATGGTATGTATTTGGTTATTCTTAAATGCATCTGTCTGGTCAAGAGTAGATTCATTCCTCACAGCCTGTATTAATTTCGGCTGATCCTCGCTATAGCCAATTATTATTACTTGAGGATTTTTTTCGATTACTGTTTCCAGGCTCATTTGAGGCCAGCCAGCGATATTTCCGGCTATATTAATTCCGCCTGCTTTTTGGATAAGCTCATCTATGAATGTTCCTGAGCCTGCAGTCCACAAGGGTTTATACCAGACTACATAGAGCACTCTTGGCCTGTTATTTTCAACCAGACTGCTCGTTTCAGCCAGGACCGCCTCAATTCTCTCTTCCATCTCCTTTGTTAATTTTGCTGCTTCTTTGTCATTACCGGTTATCTTTCCCACCGTAGTTATAGAGGAGATTATATGGTCAATGTCCTTTGGATCTAAGTACATTATGGCATAGCTGAGCTCTTCTAGTTGATTGATTAGTTCTGTTGGATTACCATGGGAGGCCAGAATAAGGTCCGGTTCTAATTCGATGATTTTTTCCAGGTTAGGATTATCATAATCACCGATTTTTTCTTTTTCTTTTGTTTGAGAAGGGTAATTACAGACGTTGCTAATGCCCACCACTTTCTCACCTAATCCCAGTGCAAACAGGATTTCTGTGTTAGCTGGCGCCATCGAGATAATCCTTTCTGGTTGCTTGAGGACAGTTACTTCTCTATTAAGGTCATCTGTAATTGTCAAAGGAAATTCATTAGCCAGAGAAACCCCGCTCATTCCAATGAACATAGCAGACAGCAGAATCCCTATCGATATCAATGACGTCCATTTTAATCTTTTTCTCTTCATAATTTTTTCTCCTCTAAAATTTGATCTAAATATTTTCCTCACTTGTATATATTCAGTTAATTATGCCCATTCCGAGCAAGGTCCCATAGTCGTGATGCGTATTGCGTGATGCGTATTGCGCAATACGAGATACGCAATACGAAAAGCGGATAGAGTGAAGCAATCTCGATTACATCGCTCGGGATAAACTCCGCAATCTCACAAAAAAATCACCTCCTTTGTTAAGCGCAAAGAAAGATTTACTTAAAAACAGACAGGTCTTCTGGCTCAGGGACAACCTACTTCCCCACCTTCCCAGAACAAAAAGTTCCAGTGGTTTTTGGGGTTTCGCTTCCCATTACAGCAGCGCAACTGCCCGGGGTTCTCACCCGGTTCCCTTAGTCTGCTTTCTCATCTATTACCATATTTTCAATTTGGCATTATTATATCATTTTTGAGATTTTAGTCAATTAGGGAGCAAATTAAGCAATATTTGTCACCACGCTATCTGGATATACAAAATAGAAATCCTTATATAGCACACCTTACAGGGGATCAAAGGCCCGAAAATAGCGTTTTGCTGTCAAGCTTGGATTTAAAGATAAACAGAAGCTGTGGAAGTTCTTCCTGCTGGAAATGCGTGTGATGCTTGCGGCTCGTCTTTCGATCTCTACAACAATAACTGCATCAATAGGGTCTGGAGCCTGGCAATCTGCCCTGCTGAAGGTGCCGTTTCTATTTCTCTTTTCATGTTAGGGCCGGAACTGATTTATTTCTGCTATAGACTGGGGAGGAACTTTTTCCTTGCGGCAATATGTCATGAGGCCATTTATCTCTTGCTCTATATCATAGAGCTGAGTAAAGCAAAACCCAGAAAAAATATCCTGCCTTATGATGGCTTTAGTCAGTGTTTCATATCTGGCAAGGTATTCCTCGATGGTTTGTGGGACCGAACCGTACCCCCATTCTTTAGCTTCTTTTGAAGAATCTTCCTTAAAAGCCATTCCTCCATATTCGCTAATAACTACGGGTTGCCCGGTGTAGTTAAAGCCACTGGCCATCAGTGTTCTATCTGGTGCAGTATCGAGAGAGCTAAAAACCTTTGGGTCCTCTGTGTAATTGTGGATATCGATGATATCAGTTTTGGTGTGCTCCCAACCCCCGTTATCCACTATCAAGCGCGTGGAGTCTAGAGACCGGGTAAGCTGGTAGATAGAGACTACAAACTGCTGTTGTTCTTTATCCCACTCAACATCGTTGATCCCCCAACTTTCATTAAAGGGAACCCAGGCAATAATGCACGGATGATTGCAATCCCTCTGGATTATCTCTTTCCACATGCGTCTAAAATCATTCGTTGCTTTCTCTGACCACTGGTGGAAACTAGGCGCTTCTTCCCATATTAAAAGTCCTAATTTATCGGCCCAGTATAGGTAGCGAGGGTCTTCTATTTTTTGATGCTTCCTAACTCCGTTAAACCCAAATTTTTTGGTTGCTATGATGTCTTTTCTGTAATCCTGATCCGAGGAGCCGGTATATATGCCCCCAGGGAAATATCCTTGGTCAAGAACCATCCGCAAATAGTAGGGTTTATTGTTAAGAAATATTTTCCCACCTTCAACGGAGATGTCTCTCATCCCGAAGTAGGTCTCTACCTGATCGACGTACTGCTTACCTTCCTGTACCTGTATTTTGACTTGGTAGAGATTTGGATCCTCGGGAGACCAAAGTTGTGCGTCGGGAATAGCAACATCAAAACTAAGAATTTGGCTATCCTCAGATAGCCTGAATTCTCGAGAAAAAGCGATCGTTTTTTTAACTGGCGGTATGATATCCAATTGTAGCACTTTAGGGCCACGTTTTCCCTTTATCCAGATATCAAAGTGAACAGTCGATCGGTTGATATTAGTATGCAATCTTACTTTTTCAACTCGTGTCAGAGGAAGTGGCTCTAACCAAACTGTTTGCCAAATTCCCGTTGTTCTAGTGTAAAAGCAGGCAAAAGAGTGAAGTTTCCAAGACTGTTTCCCGCGAGGCTGTTCGGTAGTTTTACTATCTTCGGCTTTGACCACGAGGATATTTTCTCCTTCTTTAAGAAAATCGGTAATGTCAAAACTGAACGGAGTATAGCCTCCTACATGGCTTCCCAGAAGTTTTCCATTTATCCAGACCTTAGCTACATAATCTACTGCGCCAAAATTCACCTGTATTCTTTGGTCTTGAAGTTGCTCAGGAACTGTAAATATCTTTTTATACCAGACATACTTATGAAAAGATGTATCACCAATTCCGCTCAGCTCGCTTTCAAAAGAGAAGGGAACCATAATGTCTTTGCCGAAATGAATTGTTCCTTGGGACCATCCCTCCTTTTCTCCAACGTTTTCGTCGTCAAAAGTAAATTCCCATACTCCGTTTAGATTGACCCATTCGCTTCTCCTAAAACTGGGACGAGGGTATTCACTCCTCATATTATCTCCTTTCCTTTTAGCTTGAGAATTCCCCCAAACTTGGAAAAATACTGTTGCTCCTATTATTATAACCACTATTAGCACGATTTTTCCAAATCTAGCGGACATGTCAGATTAGCCTTTTAGTCCTGTAAGAGTTATACCTTTAATGATGCTCCTTTGAGCTATACAGAAGAAAATAAGGATGGGTAAGGTTACACATGCTACTGCTGCCATTAGTCTGCCCCACATAATTACGCCAAAAGCGTGGAAGGTAGCCAGAAAGATCGGAACAGTCATTAACTCAATACTATCTATAGCGATTAGAGGCCATGTGAAAGAGTTCCAATTTGCAAGAAAAGTAAATATCGCCAAAGCTGCCAAAGCAGGCTTGGAAAGCGGCAAGATTATCTGGTAATAGATCCTGAATTTGCTGCACCCATCTATCCTTGCTGCATCTTGCAAGTCACGAGGTATGCCTAGAAAGAACTGCCTTAAAAGAAAAATGCCGAAGGGGCTAGCAACCATAGGCAAAATCAGCGCGTTGTAACTGTTGATCATTTGAAATTTATAGAGTAGTAAATATCGGGGAACAAGAAGAACTTCTTCTGGTATCATAAGAGTGGATATGACCAGGAAAAATAGGACATTTTGCCCTTTAAACCTAAGTTGAGCAAAAGCATAAGCTGCTAGCGAAGATGTCAGTAAAGTAAGAACTATTACAGCTAATGCTATAAATATGCTGTTAAAGAAAGGCCGGAAAATATTAATAACGCTCTCGAATATCACAGAGTAATAATTTTCTAGAGTAACCGAACGCGGTATCCAATGTATCGGCCATTCAATTGTATATTTTTCAGGTTTTAAGGAAGTTGAGACCATCCACAGGATGGGAGAAAACCAAATAAGAGCGAAAGCGAAAATTAACGCAGAGATAACAGCTAGATTGATTTTTTTCATTAGGTTTCCCTTAACCATTTTGGTACGCTTTCAAAGGGTCTTAATATTCTATTGTTTGCTTCGATAGAACTTTGAATTGCGCCAGAGTAAAGACCATTATGATGACAAATAGCACCCAGGCAATGGCTGAAGCTTCACCCATACGATAATACTGAAATCCTGTTTCATAGATATGCTGCACCATAACACGTGAACTCTCAGCAGGACCCCCCCCTGTCATAATAAAAATTTGTCCGAATATCTTGAAGGATGCGATAATCTGCATAACAATTATAAATAATAGAACAGGCCTCAAACAAGGTAAGGTAATGTACCAAAAATTACTCCATCTACCCGCACCATCTATTTTTG
Source organism: Candidatus Aerophobota bacterium (assembly GCA_030610725.1). Lineage (GTDB taxonomy): Bacteria > Aerophobota > Aerophobia > Aerophobales > AE-B3A > AE-B3A. The sequence continues at coordinate 7,716 of JAUWRE010000010.1, forward strand.
CTGCTTCGTGTAAAACGTCGGGGATTTCCTGCAGACCTGCCAGGAAAAGTATTGTGTTAAAGCCCACTGTCCACCACAGTGTGGTTAGCACTACTGCAAATAAGGACCAGCCTCTTTCTAGGAGCCAAGTTTGTGTGGGCAATCTGAGTTGACTAAAATAATAGTTCAACAGACCAAATTGAGGTCCCAGGATCCACTCCCAAGTCATACAGACGGCTGCCATAGAAAGCATAAATGGAGAAATGAGTAACACTCTGAGAACGATTTTGCCTTTCAAGAAAGGTAAATTTAGCAGAAGAGCGAAGGCTAATCCCACCCCTATTATCAAAGGCGTTGTTTCTAGCACGAATAGAAACGTATTAATGAGACTAGCTCTAAATAAATGGTCAAAGGGCAAAGAAATGTAGTGTTTAAAAGCTATGAAAGTTCTTTGCGTCTCAGCAAAATCGTATCGACAAAGAGAAACATAAAAGCCATCAAAGAGAGGATAAACCCAGAAAATCAGGAAGAAAAGAGCATAAGGAAGAAGATAAAGATAAGGATAAAAAACACTATTTTCGCCTATAGATTTTTCTAAACCTGTTTTTATTCTAGTCTTAGGTTTTGCTTTCAATGTTCTCACTTTTAATAAATAGGAGGGCGGGGGGGAGGAAAAAATGCCTCTCACCCCGCCCCTAAATTCACGGGCTATTTATCGTCCGTCCAGAAATTTGTCTATTTCTGTTGCAGCTTTTTCTAGTGCTTCCTTAGCCGTTAATTGTCCAAGCGTAGCCGATTGAAAAGCCGTACCTAGCCGATCCCAAATTTCACGCAAGTGTATGGTCCGAGGCAGATAAGCCAACGCAGCGTACTGAAGAGAGGCGTTGTACTGGTGTGGACACTCTGTTCTAAATTCTTCACTAAAAGCTGCCTCCCGATTGGCAGGAACATGTCCGGCTCTTACCCAACGAAGAGGATGAGTCACCATCCACTCAATAAACTGGAGTGCGGCATCTATTTTTTCTGCATCTCGTATTTTTTGAACTGGTAACCCAAAAGTGTGGCTATCCACCCATACGGCCGCATTTACTCCGAATTTTGGGAAAACAGTATTATCCCATTCTAGTTCTGGTTCCTGTGCTTCAAGACCAAGTAGAGCCCAAGTTCCGTCAGATTTCATGGACGCCTTTTGCGTAATGAATAGCTGCATATCTTCTATGCATTTTGGAGGTGAGATCCCATACTTTTCAACCATGTCTACCCAAACTTGCAAAGCTTGGATGGATTCTTTGCTATCCAAGAGGCATTCCCATTTATCCTCATCGAGAACCCGACCACCGTATTGAGGGATTGTACTCCAGAATTGAACTGCCCATGTGTCCATATTAAATGCATAACCCCACTGGTCGGTTTTTCCGTCCCCATCTCGATCTTGAGTCAATTTTTTCCCTGCTGCTATATACTCCTCCAGAGTATAGGGTGGGTTAGCTGGATCCAGCCCCGCCTCACGGAAATGTTTGACGTTGTAGTACATGGTTTGGGGATGGAAATCCAAGGGAGCAGCGTATTGCTCACCCTCATAGAAGGTCCCTTGCCACGTAGCCTCGAAGAAATCTTCCTCTCTTAGTCCCATTTCGGCTATCTCTTGCGTCATGGCATAGAGCCCTTCCATGGCAGCAAACCGGGGAATATTAGACGTATGAAACGCTACTATATCACTCGCCGTTCCTACTTTTATACTGATGGCAAGCTTGTCGTAAAATTGTCCCCAGTCTCCCCATGTTCGTGGTTGTATATCTATCTCAGGGTGGGTCTGGTTAAATTCCTCTATCAACTTGTGAAAATAAGGACCGTCTACATTACCAAGCCCATGCCACAATCGCAGAGTCACTTTCCCTTGAGCTGACGCCCCCACAAGCATTAACATCAGCAAAGCAATACCGATGCTCAGAACTGTCACGCGCTTTACGATCTTACTCATTTCCTAGCCTCCTTTTCTTTAAAGTGAGTTTAATCTTAATCTATATCGATCTATTTACTCCCTCACCCCCTTTCTGACCTTAATTTCCAGTGTTTACTCCTCACACCAAAAAGAACTTAATTTTTCTATGCTGATTCCCTTATTATAAGCTCTACATCCAATACTATTTTCTGAAGCTTATTCACTTTTCCATCAATTCTTCTATGTAAAAGCTTCATTCCCTCAGATCCTAATTCGTATTTAGGAATATGGACCGTAGTAAGAGGTAATTCTGCAGAAAATCCAAAATCAATATTATCGTAACCAACAACAGCTATCTCCTCAGGGACTTTGTACCCTTGCCCCTTTAAACCTTTAATTACTCCAAAGGCTACAAGATCACTGTAAGCAAAAACAGCAGTAAAATTTAACTTAGACAGGATTGCCTTTTTTATTGTTCTATATCCATCCTCCATTTTGAGAGCTCCTTCCTTTAATAATCTAACATCAAACTTAATGCTGTTCTCCGCAAGAGCTTTTTTGTATCCCATCATCCTCTCTCTGGCGCTTGATATATAGGAAGGGCCGTTTATCATAAATATTTTTTTATGGCCCTTTTTTATTAGATACTCTATAGCGATAAATGCTCCTTTTACATCATCGCTAATAACATGGTTTGTCTCAAAAGGGTCAAAGTGCCTTCCTATTAAAACAAAGGGAATTTTTTGCCTTTGTAGTTCCAAAAGATCATCAAACTTTTTCTGTACTGGTGCTATAAGCAACCCATCTACTCTTTTTTGGATTAAAGTCTCTAAAGCTTCCTTTTCTCTTTCGTATTTTTCATCTGTATTACAGAGAATAATGTTATACCCTTTTTTTCTAGCTGTATCTTCTATTCCTCTAACTACACTGGGGAAAAAAGGATTACAGATATCAGCAATTGTAACCCCAATGGAAGTGGTTTTTCTGGACCTTAAACTTCTTGCTACTGCGTTAGGTGTATATCCAAGTTTTCGAGCTGCCTCTTCTACCCTCTTTTTAGTGCAAGGATTGACATATTTGTCTTCATTTCGCAAAGCTCGAGAAACGGTGCTTTTGGAGAATCCAGATATCTTTGCCACATCATCAAGAGTTATCTGTATCATTTCTTTTCCTTTGATATCGATGCCATTAAATTTGAAAAATTGCTTCTCACAAAAGATTTTTCTTTTTGACATTGATATTATGTATCATCGTTCATATTTTGTCAACCCCCCGATTTTTTGTTGATACGTAAGCACCAAAGTAAGACTTTGGGAACATCCAAAACAAGACTGTGTAACATTCAAAATGAGACAATTTATAGATGGTACTCCCGAAGCTTCTGTTTGTCTTTGAAGATCATAATCTTCTTTTTGGGGATAAGACAGACAGTGACCGTATCTTTAGGAAACTTTCCCACCTTCCATCTTTCCCCGCCAAAGCTTATAGTTCTATCTTTTTTAACCTTTCTCTGATGATGAAGAGAGAACACATAATCTAGATCAATCTCTTCGGGTAAGGGTCTTAGTCTACTCTTTCCTTCTCTTATTCCTTTCTTGTAGCGCTCGTTGGGAGTCTCACCAGTTTCCTCATGAACGTACCTTTCGTTGTAGAAGGAGATGAGCTCATCAAGAACTTTCTCTGCTTCACTTATCTTTACTACCTTGTGCTTCTCACAGAGGAAGGGGAGTCTCCTTTGAAAGTAATCAAGTTGCTTTTCTATCTTTCCCTTTATCTTTTAGCCCAACTTCCGCATCTTCAAAAAGTAAATGAGTGTTTATGGGGGTTTGCGAGTTCATTCAGTCACTATTTTACGTCGTCACTATTTTGGCGTTTTTTCAAGAACGAAAAAAAGAAATCCGATAAATAAAGGGTTTCAGTTATTGGGCTATTTAAAAAAACCCCAATTTCGTTGCTCAATTGCGGAAGTTGGGTTAGTGAGTGAGCATGAATTACTCCTATTCCTAAAGATTCCAAGGCTCTTTTGAATTGAATCTTTCCTTCATCCTCACCCACAGTATAGGTAACATGAATCCCTTTGTGTTTTACAAAGCGAAAGATGCTATGCTCATCTACATAAAAGGCTAAAGGAAGGCCGTACTCTTCAATGGTGGTCTCTACGGTTAAGAGATGATCAAAACTGGTCTCTTTCTCTATTAATCTTCTTCCTACTACCTTGCGGGAATAATCATCCTTGGTTAGGACCAAATCACTAAAAGAGTTTGTTAAAGGAAGCCAGATATGATGAGAAGTATCATGTTGGAATAAAAAGCCCGGTCCGGGAGTCTCAAAGCGAATGTAGACCTTTTTCTTTTCAGAAGGCTTTGCATGATAATAGTTATGTCTTAAAGCAAATCTTCGGATACTGTTTCTGGAAAAAGGTCTAGCAAACTTCTTCTCTGCTTGTTCAGCTAAGAAAGAGAAGTTGAATTTATTCTTGAATCTACCCTCACAGCGCGTTATGTAATAGAGTTCTTCGTGAAAGAACTTTTCTACATCTGGA
>JAUWRE010000012.1 GCA_030610725.1 Candidatus Aerophobota bacterium
TAACCAGCTCCTGAGCCAATGGCTATCACTCTATCGTCCGGTTCAATTACATCTCCACTTCCCGATATTAATAGAGATTTTTCTCTATCAACTACAATCATTAAGGCTTCCAGTCTGCGCAGAGTCTTATCCTGTCGCCAGTCCTTAGCCAGCTCCAGGGAAGCACGGGAAAGATTTCCCTGGTATTGTTCAATTTTCTTTTCAAATTTCTCAAAAAGAGTAAGAGCATCGGCGATGGCGCCGGCAAAGCCAGCTAATATCTTTCCCTTATGAAGCCTTCTTAACTTATGTGCTTTGTGCTTCATAATGGTATCTTCAAAGGTTACCTGCCCGTCGCCAGCAATAGCTACATGTTTTTTATCTCTTACCGCTAAAATAGTAGTAGAACGCAATTTAAACCCCCTCTATTTCGTTGCTAGTCGCTAGTTGCTCGTCAATTAATCTTTTTAATTAAGTTCGTGAGCATACGAGACTCGTAGTCGATTTTTGCCAGTATATCCTTTTTCTTTTCATTACTTATATATTTCAACTCCAAAGCTACTTCAACTTGTGTTTCTAGCTCAGCACAAGAACCTAATGCTATGTATAAGAATTGTTTATATTCTTTATTATGAAATCTGTTAAAGCCTTCAGCTATATTAGATGGGATAGAAACAGCGGATCTTTGCATTTGGCTTACTAAACCATAAAATTCTTGTTTGGGAAGTTGCTCTGTCATTTTATATACATCTTTAACGATTTCTATACCTTTCTTCCAGACATTCAAATCTCTAAAATCTCTAATTTTCTCAGTCATTTACTTTTCTTACGAGCAACTAGCAACGAGCAACTAGCAACGATTCATGCCCGGGGATGGGCTTTGTCATAGACTTCCTTCAGTCTTTTTATACTCAAATGTGTATAGATTTGAGTAGTGGAGAGTCTTTCATGACCAAGCAGCTCTTGCACCGAACGTATATCTGCTCCTCGATTTAAGAGATGAGTGGCAAAAGAATGACGTAGACTATGGGGACCTGAAACTTTATGGATATCGGCTAGATTCAAATATCTATTTATTTTTTTTCGCATATATCTATCCGATAGTCTCTGGCCAGATTTATTCAGAAATAGTGCCTTGACGCCATGTTTTGCCTTCTCTCTACGTAATTCCCTGTAGGCTGTCAATGCCTTCAGGGCATAATTTCCCAGGGGGATTATTCTCTCCTTATTTCCTTTACCTCTAACTTTAACTGTTTCCCCTGTAAAGTCAATATTATCTATATCTAAATCTGCCAGTTCAGCTATTCTCATCCCCGTAGCATACAATAGTTCTAGAGTGGCTTTATCCCTATAATAAAAAAAACCTTCTCCTTTTACTGAGCTTAAGAGCTTCTCTACTTCTTCTTCCTCCAAGAAAGAAGGAATTTTTTTCTGTAGCTTTGGACCTCGTAGACCAGATAAGATAAAAGAGGAGAGGTATCCTTTTAAACAAAGATAGTGGAAGAAGTTTTTCAAGACAGATACCCGGCGGGCCACAGTAGATTTCTGTAAGCTTCTTTTCTGTAGTGAGCTAAGATATTCTCGCACTGTGGGATACCCTACTTCCTTTAGTTCCTTTTTTTTTGAAGAGAGAAAGCTGAGAAAGTCCTTTATATCACTGCTATAGCTTTTCACTGTCTGATAAGAGAGATTTCTCTCCTGGGTGAGGTATCGCTGAAATCTATTCAGCCACTCTATTTGCATTTATTTTCTTTATTATTTTATAAGGAATTTTTCCCAATTTTAGCTCTTCTATTCTATAACCCTTAGTCTTTTCCCCACATTGGGGGCATATAAAGCCATTTTTATCTCTGAAGAGAAAAGGATTCTGGCAATGAGGACAAATTTCTTTGACAGGAGGCTGTTGGGAAACAAACCTGCATTGAGGAAATCTAGAGCAACCATAAAAAATATCTCCCTTTTTGGATGTCCTCTCCACTATTTCTCCTTTACAATCTGGAGTAGGACATTTTACCCCTGTTTTATTACTTATATCTCTAGTGTTCTTACATTCCGGGTAATCAGAACAAGCAAGGAATGCTCCGTAACGGCCAAACTTTAGAACCATCTTTTTTCCGCACTGCTCACATTTAGTTGAGTTAATTTGAAGCCCTTCTTCCTTGACGTTTTTCATTTTCTCTTTAGCTATATTCAGGTCTTTGTCGAATTGATGGTAAAAATTACCTATTAAAATTGTCCATTTTTTCTTTCCCTCCTCCACCGCATCTAGCCCTTCTTCCATCCGGGCAGTAAAACGAGTATCAAGAATAGTAGAGAAATTGTCTACCAGAAGGTCATTTACTACCTTTGCCAGGAGAGTGGGAATGAGTTTGCCTTTCTGCCATCCCACATAACCCCTTGTTTTGATAGTAATAATGGTAGGGACATAGGTGCTCGGCCTTCCTATTCCTTTTTCTTCTAAGGTTTTTATCAAAGAGGCTTCCGTATAATGGGAGGGAGGTTGGGTGAAGCGCTGTTCGGAAACAAGCTCTTTCAATTTTAGAACCTCTCCTTCTTTGATAGGAGGTAGAATTTTCTCTTTTCCACCTCTCTCTTTATAAACTGTCATAAATCCGGGAAATTCAATCTTTTTTCCTTCTGCCTGGAAAAGATACTTTTCACTCTGAATACTTACTGTAACCGTGCTCAAAATTGCCTTTTTCATCTGAGAAGCAAGAAATCTTCGCCAGATTAGTTCATATAGTTTAAAGTGACGGGTGGGCAGATATTTCTTCATCCTATCCGGAGTCCGGAAAATACTGGTCGGTCTTACAGCTTCATGGGCATCCTGACTTGATTTTTTATTTTTATAGAAGGGTATCTTAGCTGGAATAAACTCTTCTCCCAGTTCCTTTTTAAGGTAGTTTTTTGCCTCTAACTGTGCTTCTTTAGCCACTCGCAGAGAATCTGTGCGCATATAGGTAATGAGACCTATTCTTCCCTCTTTTCCCACATCCTGTCCTTCGTAGAGGTCCTGGGCTATCTTCATAGTCTGGCTGGCAGAGAATTTCAGGTAATAGCTAGCTGTCTGTTGCAGAGTGCTGGTAATAAATGGTGGATGGGGAGACCTCTCTTTCTTCTCTTTTTTTACCTCTGTTACTTTATACTTCTCTTTTTCTATTCTTTCCGCCAGCTCCTTTGCTTCCTTCTCATTTAATATCTTTATTGCTTTATCCTTTACCTTTGATAACTTTGCCTCTAGAATGACCTTTCTGCCAGGAGAAGAAAATTTAGCCAGAATAGTCCAGTATTCCTTTAAAGAAAATTCCTCAATCTCTTTTTCTCGTTCACAAATAAGTCTTACTGCTACTGACTGGACTCTTCCGGCGGAAAGTCCTCTCTTTACCTTTTCCCATAGAAGGGGGGAAAGCTTATATCCTACCAGGCGATCCAGTGCTCTTCTTCCCTGTTGAGCATCGACCTTATTGATATTGATATCGCCGGGACTCTTTATAGCATTTTGCACAGCCTCTTTTGTTATCTGGTTAAAGACTATTCTTCCTCCTTTGGTGTGCTCAAGCTCCTGGGAAAGATGCCAGGCGATAGCTTCTCCTTCTCTATCTAAATCAGTAGCCAGGTAGACCTGTTCCATAGTTTCACTTAAGTCTCTTAATTTTTTGGTAATCTTTTTTTTGCCAGGAATTATCTGATAGGTAGGTTTAAATTCATTTTCGATATCTATTCCCAGTTTTTTTTTGGGCAGGTCCTTTACATGTCCATAACAGGATTCAACCTGAAAATTTTTACCCAGAAACTTATTTATCGTCTTAGCCTTTGCGGGAGACTCCACAATAACCAAATTTTTAGCCATTATATCTCTATTCCTCCATTGTTCTCTATCTGGTTAGAAAAGACTTCCCCTGCTTGCCCTATTAAAGGCTTTAGCTCTAACCAGACCTATCCCAATTTTCTAATGGGATTCACATCGCTTATAAAATATGAGAGTGATAGATTTTGTCAAGTATATCAAAATAGCTCATAGTTCATAGCTCATAGTTCATAGCAAATTCAAAACAAAGTTCATGGCTTAAATCAATTAGGACACAGATTTTTGCAGATATATGTCCAAAAAGGAAATTCCTATGCTATGGATTTACGGTAAATACTCAGCAGACAATGACGAAATCGTTCTTTTTCAGCGCCTCTCAACGGGCGGGGTTGATAAGATGAAGATATTCCTGTATAATGTAAATGATTTTATCTAAAGTATTTCAAAAAAACGATTATCAAAATTAACGAAGCTGCAAAATATATTATTGGAGTTGATTTTGAAGTCCCAGAACTCAATATTATATTATCCAACCTTAATGGACATCCTATTTCTACGAAAGCACTCAAAGTACCTTATAGGAATGGCCCAGGAAAAAGATTTTCCCTGTGCTAAAGGTGCTGCGCTATCTATAATACAAGGTATATTCAACTCTCCTCAAACTCTCCTGGAGAAATTGGCTTATTTGCAATGAGACTTTTTGAATTTCAGTATGTTACTACTGGGCAATTTACCGACAACTGCTGGAGCAGAAAAAGTAACTTTATAATATTTTCTAGAATTTAGTACAAGAAAGCTTCTCCTCGAAAAAATAAATAAAAGAAGAAAAAAGCCAAAAGAAATAGTCCTGGAAGGGAGGTGAAAAAGTAAGCAATAGGAGAAGGGGGAGCTTTCCACGAAAAAATGAAGCATGTCTTTTATAACCATTATCCAGAGAAATAAGATTTGTTCAAAGTGAAGGTTATTAAAGACGATTCTTGTCAATTGCCAGAAGAAAAAGACATATAGATTTTAAAGGAGGAGTGATAATGTATAAAAAAACAGTAACTTTGTTTGTTGTTTTTGTTATGCTGTTAGCTGTTTTCACAGGAAGTGCACTTGCGTACAAATTTGCTTTGGTAGTTCATGTTGCGGGAACACCATTCTGGATTCCGGTGATAAAAGGGGCTGAAGAGGCTGGAAAATTACTGGGAGTTGAAGTACAATTTATGGGACCTGAGGAGTTCAGTGTTGGGAGGCAAGTAGATTATCTTGAAAGTGCTATAGCCCAGGGATTTGATGGGATTGGTGTTGCTATCTCTGATGCAGAGGCTTTGGACGGGCCAATTGCCAGAGCAATGGAACGGGGAATACCTGTAGTTGCCTTCAATATTGATGATCCCTACACCCCAAATGAAAGGATGGCTTTTGTTGGACAGAGCTTTACTATTGCCGGACATGTACTGGGTGAAGAGTTATTGAGGGGCGAGGAAATTCCAGCAAATGCTGAAGCGGTAGTGTTAATTGGTGAACCTGGCAACGCTGCACTTGAAGAAAGGTGTGACGGGATTGAAGACATACTGGATGAGCGTGGGATTACGCATGAGAGATTCAGTGCACCGCTCGCTGATCCATCGACAGCCGTTGATATGATGAAATCGTATATCAGATCTCATCCAAATCTCAAAATTATTGCAGCTAGTGAGTTCGCAACCGCATTTGCAGGGATGGCAATGAAAGAACTGGGTATGGAACCTGGAGAACTCCTCCTTGCAGGTTTTGACCTCACCCCTGACCATAATCAAATGATAAAAGAGGGTTATGTTAAATTCACAATTGACCAACAGCCTTATCTTCAGGGATTCCAGACCGTGATGTTGCTCTATCTGTACAAGGAGTTTGGTCTTTCTCCAACAGACATAAATACAGGGGTTGCTGTGGTAGGTAAAGATGATATTGACCAAGTTGTGGAGTTGGCTGAAGCCGGGTACAGGTAAGGGGGGGTTATAAAGGCGTAATTTCTGAGGATACCTGGGAGCCTTATAAGGCTCCCAGGTATTAAAATTTTAGGGATAATATATATGGCGGCTTTAAAATTGAAGAAGAGTTTTGAGATGAGAGGATTGGGAGTTTTAATTGCAGCAATAGTTCTTGCAATTGTATTCTCCATTGCAAATAGCAATTTTCTGTCCCCTTACAATTTATTAATTACAGTAAGAATGGCAAGTGAACTTGGAATTATTGCTGCTGGGGTGACTCTCTTGATGGTGGCGGGAGAGTTTGATCTTTCCGTAGGCTCGACATACGCCCTATGCCCAATGGTAACTGCAATCCTGTATTCAAACTTTAATGTACCGATAATATTTGCGGTTATGGTAGGTCTAATGCTCGCATTAGTTCTAGGCTTTATTAATGGTTTTATTACTACAAAAGCTGGTATTCCCTCGTTCATTACAACCCTTGGTACTATGCTGATATATAGAGCACTAGTTCTCGTTATCGCAGGAGGGATGCCAATCAAGATCCGTTCAGAGGCCCTTATTTCCGATGTAATCGGTGGAACTATAGGCGACTTATTTCCAGTAGCAATAATTTGGTTCTTATTTTTTATTGGAATAAGCTATTATATTCTTGAACACACAGCTTTTGGTAACAAAATACGGGCAACAGGTGGAAATAAAGAAGCTGCAATCGCAGCCGGGATAAACACAACAAGGGTTAAAATCATAACATTTATGTTTGTATCTTTTCTGGCAGCTTTTGCAGGATATGTACAATGTTTCAGGCTTGGATCTGTTGCTCCTCTCAATGGGAGAGGCTTTGAGCTTCAAGCTATCGCAGCGAGTGTTATTGGTGGAACTTCCCTGTTTGGGGGGGTTGGTACTATCATCGGAACCGCTCTGGGAGTTCTTATCACCGGTATGATCAAAAATGGTATAGTATTGCTGGGCGTATCAGTTTACTGGCAAAACGGTTTTTTAGGAAGCATACTCATCGCTGCTGTTATCATAAATGTATTTATCTCTAAAAGAAGAAGGTAAAATAAGTATGTAAGATAGGATCATTGAATAAAGAAGAGGTAAAAATGAATATGCAAAATAAAGTTAGCGTTGATAATCTCGTATATATGGAAGGTATAAGTAAGTATTTCGGAGAGGTTATGGCACTGGATGATGTGTATTTTGCTATCAAACCTTGTGAAATTGTTGGTCTGGTAGGTGATAATGGTGCTGGGAAAAGCACTTTAATTAAAATACTCTCAGGGCTCTATCCTCCTACAAAAGGAGTTATATATTTCGATGGAAAAAAAATACACTTTTCTTCTCCAAGAGATGCGATAAATGCTGGTATTGAGACCACCCATCAGGATCTTGCCCTGGTTGATGATTTGGAGATACACAGAAATATTTTTATGGGACGAGAACCAAAGAGATTGTTGGCAGGATTCATCCCCTATCTCAATAAACAGGAGATGATTCGTGAAGCAGAAAAAGCTTTAGGAAATATTGGAATTCACCTTGGTTCTGTAGAAGATATCGTAAAAAATCTTTCAGGGGGAGAGAAGCAGTCAGTTTCAATTGGAAGAGCAACATATTTTAAGGCAAAACTTGTTATTATGGATGAGCCGACGGCAGCAATGTCGCTTAAAGAAACGAAGAAAATATTGGAGCTTATGGTAAGGTTGAAGGAGACCGGTTCGACAGTGATATTTATTAGCCATAATATACATCATGTTTTTTCTATTGCTGACAGATTAGCAATACTAAGTCGTGGGAAAAAGATTGCAGACTTAAAAATAAGCGAGACAACAGAGGAAGAAGTTTCAACTATAATAATGAACAATTAGGATAATTATAATAAAAAAGAGGAGGACAAGATATGATTTCCCGGGAAAGAGTAAAACTTGCTATCAATCACAAAGAAGCGGATAGAATTCCCCTTGATTTGGGAAGTACACTTGTGACAGGAATACAGGCAAGTATTTATGCTAAACTCAAAAATGCGCTGGGTATATCAAAGGGATTGGTTAAAGTATATGATCCCTTTCAGATGCTCGCAGAAGTTGAAGATGAGGTCAAGCAATTGCTGGGAATAGACACATATGGTATCCAATTACCTGTAACATTATTCGGATACAGGAATGAAAATTGGAAAAGATTCAAAATGTTTGACGGTACAGAGGTTTTAATCTCAGGAAATTTTGAGTATGATGTGCTTGAAAACGGAGATATTGTTCAGTATCCGAAAGGAGACAGGAGTGCTCCTCCATCTGGAAAGATGCCCAAAGGAGGGTATTATTTTGACGTGATAGTAAGGCAGGAGCCAATTGATGAGAGCAAACTCGACCCCAAAGAATGGGTTGAGCAAACATACTCCTTATATACAGATGAAGATCTGAAGTATCTGGAAAAAACCTCTAAATGGTATTATAAGAACACTGACTATTCTCTGGTAGGTAATTTTTGGGGAGCAGGATTTGGAGATATAGCAATTGTTCCCGGTCCCCATATCCCCTACCCGAAGGGGATTAGAGATGTGGAGGAATGGTATGTATCAGCGATAACAAGGAAACAGTATATAAAAGAGATATTTCAATATCAGCTTGAGCTTCAGATGAAGAATCTCAAGATGTACAGGGAGGCAGTTCAGGATCGGATAGACATAATTGTGATGAGCGGTACAGATTTTGGAGCTCAGAACGGCCCTTTTATATCACCAAATCTATACAGAGAGGTTTTTAAACCACTACATAAAGAGATGAATGATTGGATTCATGAAAATACAAATTGGAAAACCTTTTTTCATACCTGTGGCTCTATCATAGACTTTCTAGATGATTTTGTGAGTGCTGGTGTTGATATATTAAACCCTGTCCAGATATCCGCAGCCGGGATGGATCCCGATTTTTTAAAGAAAAACTACGGAGATAAATTTGTATTCTGGGGCGGAGGTATTGATACACAAAAGACCTTGCCTTTTGGAACCCCTGAAAATATAAAAGAAGAAGTTGAAAATAATATGCTCACATTTGGTAAAGGGGGAGGATTTGTATTTAACACCGTCCATAACATACAGCCTAGTGTCCCTATAGACAACCTGGTAACAATGTTTGAAACTGTGCGTGAAAAAGGCACCTATGATTACTTAAAGAAGCAAACTCTTAAGAAATAAGTGGTCAGTTCTTCCTTATATTCTATCCAAATCTTCTTCTACTTCTGTTTCCTCTCCTGCATAAATATAGTGGATGAATCAAATATAATCATCAAAGGGTTTCTTTTCGTTTACGATATACTACATTTGTATTATATAAGTTTTAATATCGCAGTCGAGCCCTTTATCGTTCCGTTATGAAAAATTGAAGGTAAATCTAGGCTTCAAGGGTCTTTCAGGAAAAGTAGAAAAGGTCAATCAAGATTTGACATTATTCCTTGTATTTGCTATCTTGAAAAGTAAGAAAATTTCATTACTAAGGAAAAAGCTATGGCAAGAACAACTAAAATTGTAAACTTCTCTTTGCCGCCGGAGATATATAAAGAAGTAGAAGAGTTAGCCAAACAAAGAGAGACTTCAAGGAGCCAAGTTTTGCGAGAAGCGCTGAAACGATATGTTGCTTCTGAAAGAAGATGGCAACAGCTCAGGAAGTGGGGAGAAGAAACTAAGGGAAGATTAGGAATTAAGGACGAGGATGATGTAGAGAGAATAATCCATGAGTATCGGGAAGAAAAATCCAGAAGTAAAAGTGGTACTTGATACAAATATTTATATTTCTGCCATCCTATTTGGGAGGAAACCAGAGGAAATCAGAAAACTATCCCAAGAAGGAAAGATAGAGCTTCTGGTTTCAGAGGCAATTATCGCCGAAGTGGCAGAGGTTTTAAGGAAAAAGTTTGATTGGGAAAGCTGGCAAATCTCTCAAGTAATTGATGAGATAAGAGAGACTACTACTTTAGTTATCCCTAATCAGACTCTCTCTGTAATTAAAAAGGATGAGGACGATAACCGCGTTTTAGAGTGTGCGGTTGAAGGAAAGGCTCACTATATTATCTCTGGAGATAAACGCCACCTCTTACCTTTAAAAGAATATCAAGGTATAAATATTTTATCTCCAGCTGAGTTTTTAAGGAAAATGAAAATATAAGAACTAAGTACCAAATTATTTATTCTAATCCTCATATTCTATCCAAATCTGCTTCTACTTCTGTTTCCTCTCCTGCATAAATATATAGATACTCTACATAGGCTCGGTAGTATTCTTTTATTATCACTACCTCATGCCAGCCCCTCTCTATATCAGTTATAGTTAAAGGAGTAGTTCCTCTTTCTATTCCATCCAGAAATACTCTGGCGTAGCGGGGTGAGGAGGTGACGTAAAGAGAGCCTCTCATTGGCTCAAGCGGGGCAAATACCGGCGTGGTTTTATTTTGCTTTACCTGGGCAGTGGAGTACCAATCATAGTAGCCATCTTTGCTTATCCTAATCTGGTATTTACCTACTTCTAAATTAGGAATAGTAAGAGAAGTCCTTCCCTGGTAGACACCATCAAGATAGACCTCGGCATAAGATGGGTCGGAATCTATATCAAGAGAACCTGTTCTGGGAATAGGCTGAAGCGGAGCAAATACTGATGTAGTAACATTCTCTTTCACCTGAGGAGTCTCACCGTAATCATAATAGTCTTTCTTAGTGACTTTTACAGTGTGCTTTCCCACTTCGACATTGCCGAGAGTAATGGGCGTTTTCCCACGATAGGCACCGTCAAGATAGACCCTGGCATAAGATGGGCTGGAAGTAACTTTAATTTTCCCGTATTGGGGGACTACTTTGCTGATGACATTAAAAATGCAATTAGCCATAGCCCAGTTA
>JAUWRE010000011.1 GCA_030610725.1 Candidatus Aerophobota bacterium
CCTACTTCAGCAAGGGTTTATCAATAGGACTTCCAAGGGGAGAGTGGCCACCCACCTTCTTTATAAATATTTTAGCCAGGAATTACCTCTTGCTGCCCAAGGAGAATTACCCCTTTAAAATACTTGAGGGAGGAAACATCCCCCCTCAACGACCCGATCGGCAAAGCCGACTCTCGCCGTGCTCAAGCAAGTCGGGCCTGCTCCCCCCGTTTTTTCAGTGCCCTACCTAATAGCAAACCAAAGAAATTATTGAAATTCCCCTGCCTTAAGAGGTAACTCTAAGCTGTGTTTAATTAGGCTCTATTCTATACGATGGCGAGCTCTATACCTGATGACGATTTGTAATACTAAAAAATAGGTGAGAAGGGTTAGACCAATGGCTAGAAAAATACTCCCTACTAAAAGTGATTTGCTTACATTGAGTAGACTCTCTAAATTAAAGATATCCCAGGAAAGAGGCAAAGGAGCTGCTTTTAAGATTAACTGACCAATTTTATATTCAAAGGCGTAGATAAAGGGAGTAGTGAAAGGGTTAGCCACGAAAGTGCCCAGAATGGCAGCTAATTTATTTCCTTTAAAAAGAAAGGCTGTGGGCAGAGAAAAGAGTATGGCAAATCCAAAGGTGGGGGTGATTCCCCAGAATACACCTATGGCTAATCCAAGGGCAATTTTCTTTGGGGAATCTTTAGTTCTCAGTACTTTCTTGATGAAGTCCTTAGTTTTCTGTGACCAAGATTTCTTGGTTGATGGCACTTTTTTCATCTTATCCAATCCTTCTTTCTGCCATTGCGAGCTTGCCAAAAACAAGCGTGGCAATCTCAGGAGAGTTCCCAGCCGAACATATCCTATTATATAAAATTGCCAATAAAAATCAATAAGGCCTCAGGTACAGTTAGTTGATTGATATAAATAGTTAAGGCAGGCAATTAGTGATTCTTTCAATCCGTTTCTTTCTTGTCCAGTAGATATTTTATCAAGTCAAAACTACCCTTACTTGCCCACCTTCTGGCTCCCACAGCTTTGCCTACCACCTTTCCCTCCCTATCGATGAGAAAAGTAGTGGGGTAGGATCTGGCGCTGTAAATATTTGCTACTCTACCCCAGGAGTCTAGGAGTGTAGGGAAGGTATAATCATTCTTTTCTATGAAAGAGCTCACCTCATCCCTTCTTTCTCTAACATCTACTGCCAGAATAACAAAATCATTATCCTGAAATACTTGCCAGAGCAACTCCATAGCAGGCATCTCAATACGACAGGGACCACACCAACTAGCCCAGAAGTTTAAGAATATTACTTTACCCCGAAAATCCTTGAGACTCATCATAGAACCCCTCAAATCCTCCAGGGTGAAGCCTTCTGCCTCAAAAGGAGGGTTAATTCTCTGGACACCTACAGATGCATATAGAAGTTGGATAAGCCTTTCTTCTTCTGCCGCTATTTCCTCTTCCTCCTCCCATTCTTTTTCTTCTATTGGTATCCTTTCCTCTTTTAGGGAGAGCAAATGCCAGGAGATATAGACGCTAAGGATAACTACTAAAAAACCAATTATCCTTATAGTCCACTTTCTTTTTCTCACTTTTTATCTCCTAATTTTAGTTTAATAACTATTATTTATTCTGTTTTAGACCCAGCCTATTAAGGGCTGAGCTCACTTAGATGGGGGGAAGCCAGCGGTTGAAGGTAGCAGTCAAAACAAAGAAATAATCAGTCATCATAAGGATTCCTACCCCTATCAGGAAAAGTCCACCTATTATGGAAATCCATCTCATATGTTTCTTTAATTTCTTATATCGCTCCAAGAACCTTGCTAAACCTAAAGATATTAATAGAAAGGGAATAGCAAATCCCATTGAGTAAGCTCCTAGAAGAGCAATACCCGAAAGAAGAGAATCAGTAGTGGAGGCATAAAGAAGAATAGAGGCGAGAATAGGTCCTACGCAGGGGGTCCAGCCAGCAGCAAAGACAACTCCTACCAGCAAGGAGCCAAGATATCCTATTGGTTTTTCTTTAAAGTAAAATCTTCTCTCTTTTTGTAGGAAATTCAAATTAATTACTCCGGTGAAATAAATGCCAAGGAAAATGATAAAAGCTCCTCCTATCCTGGCTATCCATACCTGATATTGAAGGAGGATTTTCCCTGCCAGACTGGCTGAGGCTCCTAAGAGAGTAAAGACAAGAGAGAAGCCAAGGACAAACATAATAGAGTGAAGAATAGTAATTTTATTTACTTTCGGATTCTTTTCCTCCTTTAGTAGTTCATTGACAGAAATTCCAGTAATGAAAGAAAGATAAGAAGGAACCAAAGGAAGTACGCAGGGAGAAAGGAAGGAGAGAATCCCTGCTCCTAATGCGATAAGAAGAGATACATTCTCCACTTTAGACTCCTTGATTTTTCATAAGAGAATTCCCAATTTCAATCAATTGATTTTACTATTTAGTTTGGTTTTGTCTAGCACGAATCCTTCGAAAATAGTTGACAAAATAGTTGTATTATATATCATAATAAGAAATATCACTTGACAGAATTACTAAATTATATGGTATTTAGGAAATTCGTCCAATTAAAGAGGTGAAGGTGGATGTTTGAGAGGATGAGAAAAGACATACAGGCTGTTTTTAAAAGAGACCCAGCAGCCAGGAATCTCTGCGAGGTGATATTTTGCTATCCAGGTCTGCATGCTATTTGGTTATATCGGCTGGCTCATTTTCTTTGGGTAAGAGAATTCATTTCTCTGGCTCGATTCATATCTCATATTAGCCGTTTTCTGACAGGAATTGAAATCCATCCCGGGGCTAAGATTGGAAAAAGGTTCTTCATTGACCACGGAATGGGAGTAGTGATCGGAGAAACATCTGAAATCGGTGACGATGTGTTGATTTACCAGGGGGTAGTTCTGGGAGGGACGACTCGGGAGAGGAAAAAACGTCATCCGACCATTGGTAATTATGTAGTTATTGGAGCAGGAGCCACTATTCTTGGTCCAGTAAAGATAGGAGATGGAGCAAGGATTGGTTCTGGCTCAGTGGTGGTTAAATCAGTTCCTACTGGAGCTACCGTGGTAGGTATTCCCGGTAGAGTAATGGAGAGGAAAAAACGCCTGGTGAAGCCGTTAATCGATCTTGAACATGGCAAGCTTCCTGACCCGGTAGCTGAAGCAGTCAATATTCTGGTAAAAAGGATAGGAGAATTAGAGAACAGAACAAAAGAACTAGAAGCACGTCTGGCAAGAGAGGGAATTACCCCAGGGGAGACATCAGAAATAGGAGATGAAGAGTGAGGTTGTCTAGCAAGGGGAGATATGGAGTAAGAGCTATGCTTGATGTAGCTATTCATGAAGGCATGGGTCCTGTTTCTATTAAAAGTATCTCCCAGAGAGAGGGAATCTCTCTCAATTATTTAGAGCAAATCTTCAATCAACTGCGTAAGGCAGGATTAGTAAAGAGTGTAAGAGGACCAGGAGGAGGCTTTTTACTTAGCTTGAGAGCAAGAGAAATCAAAATAATGGATATTATGAAAGCTTTAAAGGAGGCTGTAACTCCTGTTTATTGCCTCGATAACAAAGAAAAGGCTCACTGTAAATATATAACAGATTGTTCACCCCGACTCCTCTGGAGAGAGTTAGGGGATAAGATAAAAGAGGTTTTAGAGAAGACCAGTCTGGAGGATT
Organism: Candidatus Aerophobota bacterium; assembly: GCA_030610725.1. Taxonomy (GTDB): domain Bacteria; phylum Aerophobota; class Aerophobia; order Aerophobales; family AE-B3A; genus AE-B3A. The sequence continues at coordinate 3,670 of JAUWRE010000011.1, forward strand.
TACTTGAGAAGTCAAGAAAGACATCCAGTCTTTCGCAGCCTGAACATAAATACATTTTTCAAATTTAAAGAGAGGATTGAATGAGACGAATATACTTAGACTATAATGCTACTACTCCCCTTCATCCGGGGGTTTTAGAAGCAATGCTACCTTATTATAAGAGTATTTTTGGCAATGCTTCTACCATATACTCCTTCGGGCAAGAGGCAAGGAAAGCAATCGATGATGCCAGAGAGGCATTAGCTTGTCTAATTGGAGCCGAACCGGAAGAGATAGTCTTTACCAGTGGAGGGACAGAAGCCGATAATTTTGCACTAAAGGGAGTAGTCTCCGCTCTCAAGGGAAAGGGAGGACATATCATCACCTCTTCCATAGAGCATCATGCTGTCCTGTTTACCTGTAAATACTTAGAAAAAATGGGTAAGAAGATAACCTATCTACCGGTAGATAGGTATGGCTGGCTTGACCCTAGCCGGGTAAAAGAGGCGATTACCAACGACACTATTCTCATAAGCATCATACATGCTAATAATGAGATAGGGACCATCGAGCCAATTGCGGAAATTGGGAAAATTGCCGGTGAATGTGGCGTTTATTTTCATACTGATGCTGTTCAAACCGTGGGGAAAATACCCATAGATGTAAATGAGTTAGGAATAGACCTTCTTTCTTTATCGGCCCACAAGTTCTACGGCCCTAAGGGAGTAGGAGCCTTATATATCCGCAAGGGCACCAAGATTCATCCTTTGATTCATGGAGGAGAGCAGGAAAGGAAGCGTCGAGCAGGCACAGAGAATGTTCCCGGTATAGTGGGGTTAGGAGAGGCAGCCAAAATAGCCAGTAAAGAAATGAAACAAGAGTATAGTCATGTAAAGAAACTGCGAGATGAGCTGGAGAACAAAATCAAAAATAATATAGACTATATTCGTTTTAATGGTGATTCCACTGAGAGACTGCCCAACACCTCCAATGTCTCTTTTGAGTTTATAGAAGGAGAATCCTTAGTTTTGAATTTAGACTTGAAAGGAATCGCAGCCTCTACCGGTTCAGCCTGTGCTTCTGGTTCTCTGGAACCATCGCATGTACTTTCAGCTATTGGAGTTCCACCGGCAATAGCTCAAGGTTCAATAAGGTTTTCTCTGGGCAGGGAGAACAAGGAAGAAGATATAGATTATACGGTGGAGAATCTGGTTGAGATTGTGGGAAGATTGAGAGAAATGTCTCCTCTCTTCCCGAGAAAAGAAGAATGATCTTGGAGAAAATAGAGAGATCTGAGGAGATTTTTTTCTCTCGCTGTATTAGCTCAGCGTATAGCGTATAGAGTGAATCTGAAAGCGGCAGTGTTTAGGTTTTTACTATCCGCTAAACGCTATACGCTCTCTTTAGGGAGGGTGTAAAAAGTGGCCAGAATAGCCGATAGTATTACTGAACTAATAGGAAAGACACCTTTGGTCAGGCTAAATAGGGTGACCAAAGGATTGGGGGCAGAGGTGGTAGCAAAATTAGAGTCTTTTAACCCCTGTGGGAGTGTAAAAGATCGTATCGGCTTGAGCATGCTCGAAACAGCAGAAAAGAAAAAGCTCATTAATAAAGAGACCATTATTGTGGAGCCAACCAGTGGAAATACTGGCATTGCTTTAGCTTTTGTAGCTGCCGTAAAAGGTTATAGACTAATCCTCACTATGCCTGACACTATGAGTTTAGAGAGAAGGTCTTTACTCAAAGCCTTTGGGGCAGAGCTTATCTTAACACCTGGTTTAGAGGGGATGAAAGGAGCTATAAAGAAGGCAGAGGAGCTGGCAGCCAATGACTGCCGAGTCTTTATTCCTCAACAATTCAATAATCCTGCTAATCCTGGTGTCCATTATCGGACAACAGCCAAGGAAATCTGGGAAGACAGTAAAGGCAGAATAGATATCCTGATAAGTGGTGTAGGTACAGGTGGCACAATTACCGGCGTTGCCAGATTCATAAAGAAGAAGAAGCCAACTCTAAAGGCTATAGCTGTGGAACCAGCAGAGTCTCCCGTTCTATCTGGTGGAAAAGCTGGCTCTCACAAAATCCAGGGGATCGGAGCAGGCTTCATACCGGAAGTGCTTGAGTTAGAATTGATAGATGAGGTTGTCAAAGTGAAGAGCGAAGAGGCTATCCTCACTGCTCGCAGGTTAATGCGGGAAGAAGGAATTCTGGCTGGAATTTCTTCCGGGGCGGCCGCATTTGCTGCTTTGAAGGTAGCCAAAAGAAAAGAAACTAAAGGAAAGCTTATTGTAGTCATTTTTCCTGATAGCGGGGAGAGATATTTGAGCACAGAACTCTTTGCTTGAAATATTGACTCTTAGCTGATATGATTAGATAAAATAAATACCAGAGAGAGAGGAAATGGCCAAAACAATTGCTGAAATCAATGAGAAGATAAAAAAAGGGAAGGTAGCAGTAGTAACTGCAGAGGAGATCATAGACCTGGTGGAGAAAAAGGGGGTTGAGAGAGCTGCTCGTCAGATAGACATTGTTACCAGTGCCACCTTTGGACCAATGTGTTCCTCAGGAGCTTACTTTAACACAGGACATTCTAAGCCCAGGATAAAACTGGGGGGAGGAAGAACTTACCTTAACGAAGTTCCTGTTTATACGGGTCTGGCTGCTGTAGATTTTTTCCTGGGAGCTGCTGCCCTTCCTGATAATGATCCCCGTAACAGAGTCCATCCAGGGGAATTTAGATATGGAGGAGGACATGTAATTGAGGATTTGGTAGCGGGTAAAGATGTAAAGCTGGTGGCCAGTGCCTACGGGACAGACTGCTATCCACGCAAGAATCTGGAGACCTGGATTAATATAGAGGACTTCAATGAAGCGGTTCTTTTCAATCCCAGGAATGCTTACCAAAACTATAATGTGGCTGTGAATCTTTCTAATAAAGTCATTTACACTTATATGGGGATATTGCAGCCGAGATTAGGCAATGCTAATTATTGTAGTGCGGGACAACTGTCTCCCCTATTTAATGACCCTTATTATAAGACTATTGGCATAGGAACGAGGATTTTCCTGGGAGGCGGAATAGGCTACATCGCCTGGCAAGGAACTCAGCACAATCCTAACGTCCCTCGTACCAAAAAGGGGGTTCCTCGCTCAGGGGCCGGGACCATTGCCGTAATAGGTGACTTGAAGAAAATGAGTCCAGAGTGGCTGAGAGGAACAACGCTGAGGGGATATGGAGTGAATCTAACAGTGGGAATTGGACTCCCCATCCCGATCCTCAATGAGGAAATAGTGCAATGGACAGCAGTTAGAGATGAGGAAATTTACGCCCAGATTATAGACTATAGTGATGCTTATCCTAAAGGCAAATCGGATAGTTTAGCTGAAGTAAATTATGCCCAGCTAAAGAGTGGCAAAGTAACCATTCAGGGAAAAGGAGTTCCCACAGCCAGTCTCTCTAGTTATGCTAAGGCAAGAAAGATTGCAGGAATTCTTAAAAACTGGATTAAGAAAGGAGAATTTTTCTTAACTGAGCCAGTAGAACTGCTTCCTTCGGTTGATTCAGGAATAACGTTTAAACCTCTCAGGGAAAGAAAAATAAGGTAGGACAAGGAGCTTACAATGGCCAAGCGAAGATTAGTTTTGACTTTTCCCCCCAAGTTAGTAGAGGAACCTATTACCTATAGACTTATCAAAGATTATGATCTGGTAGTCAATATCCTCCGGGCAAAGATTAGCCCAGAAGAGGAAGGGCGGCTTATGATTGAGCTCAGCGGCGAGAAAAGCGCTTTGAAAAGGGGGATGGACTATCTCAACAGGTTAAAGGTAAATATTCAGCCTCTGGCTCGGGACATAAGATGGCTTGAGGAGAAGTGTACCCATTGTACGGTATGTGTTTCTCTTTGCCCCACAGAAGCCATTGTAGTTGACCGCAATAGTATGAAAATTTCCTTTAATAAAGATAAGTGTATTGCTTGCGGAGCCTGTATTCCTGCCTGTCCTTATAAAGCCATAGAGATATTATTTTGAGAGATGTTCTCAATCATTTCTTCTCGCCTTGTATCCACTTTGGACGAGCTCTGTTCTCGATGTTTTGGAACGCTAAATTTGAGGGGAAAGTATTGCCCCTCAACATTCGTTTGGCTCGTCGCCTCCTCCGCATTAGACAAATTCCGCAGCTTCTGTATATATAGTAAACGTAATCCCATCATTCAAATAATACATTTCCATTGAGATCTAACTCAGGAATTGAACCATGAGGCTTGTGACGATCTTATTTTTGCTGATGGTTAGATTACAAATAAACCAGTCCATGACTTAACTGTTTCAATTACCAAAGATTATTTTTGAAGTAGTATTATCGTATTGGATCACCTTCACACTTTTTGAAATCGGGGGGTTGACTTTTATGTTATTATGTTATATACTAATTAAATAAAGAGGCTCTGTAGGATAGCTTAAAGTAGAGGTAAGCTATGGCAAGAAAGAAGCGGGTCACATTTTACTTGGATGAGAAGCTTCACAGAAATCTTAATATTTACGCTGTGTCTTGCGATCCTAAGAGATCGATGTCCAAACTTGTGGAAGATCTCTTAAAGAAGTATCTTCGAGATCAAGCCCAATGATCAAGAAGACAGTAACCGTCGTCATAGCTACAGGGATACTTCCGGAGACAATAGCGTGGGTGAATGATTTAATTTCTATTGGTTGTTAATACTGAGACATTTTGGGAACTTGCCATAAGGAAATCACTCGTTTTTCTATCGCCGATTAAGAGTTAGGGGTTAAACTTTGGGAACAACATTAATGCAGGTGTCTTATGACTAGAATTGGCCTAACTTATCAGTTCGATGTAATGTAGTAGTGTTGCATGATACGTAATCTCAAGAAAGGAGGAATTAGATGTTTAGCGAGAGAAGGGAGGAGGGATTTTTTAAATCGGTGGAAGAGGTGATTCTGGCCGATAATATGGTTGAAACAATAGATGAGACGTCGAAGACATTAACACTGGACGCCAAAGACAAGAGAATTTTCGGTCAGGCGATAAGGCTACTTGAGCTCGCAAAAAAAGGCATGGTTCATACAAAGACTCTTGAGTTAGATGAACATGCCACTAAATCATGCTCCGCATATGGACGAACTCTGAGGGCACTCGACCATTTGGCAAGGAAAAGTCCTAGCACACGAACTCAAGGGGAATCCAGCATTGATATTTTTTTCTCCAAAGCCATCACACTACTGACAGAAACCAAGAAAACTGGGAATCTTCAAATGAGTGGGAAGAAGGACGAATGGGTACTTATGAGGACTTTTTTTGAAGCCCTGCGAGAGACCTTGTTGGAAGAAAATATTCAAATTCCTGAGGACGTATTAGTGGAAAGGGGACTAGGATGGAGAGAGTTCTATCCGAGAGAATCAAAGACATAGTCTTAGATAAGATTTTTCAATTTGAGCAACTGGTGGCTGAGTTCGAATCGGACATGCCACGTCATGGCCCCGTATCGCTTCTGTTGACGGTCAAAACAGTCCTGAAGGTTTTGAGAATGTACTACGAAAGAAAGTTAAAGGATTTGGCGGCAATCAAAGAAGACAATAGAAGAAAAGAAAAACTGTACATCAATTCCAGAATAGTCTTGGGAAGCATCTTTAACATTCATAAAAAACTGTTGCCTTTTTTGAATCCTGGGCAACTGACAAGCATTCCAATAGAAATACTTGGCGCAAGCCAATCCTTGGCTGCCAAATTCGAGGATATGAAAGAGTTAGAACTGTCGTTCTCTCCAAACTATGATTACCAATTTTCTCTAAAGGCGTTTTACGGAGTAGTTGATAATCTTATCGATAGTTTAAAAAGCGATGTGCCTGAATCATTTTTCCGAAAGATCAAGAAAAGAGCGAGCAATCAGGGTGTCTGTAATTCTTTCGCGTTTGTGGGGTATCCATGGATAGAACGTCGGTCTCTTTTGCTACCTTCGCTAATGGTACACGAAATCGGCCATCTTAAGGAGAGTAGAGAAAATTTGTGCAGAGAATTCTTGCCAGAAAAACTAGATTCACAACGTGTCGAAAATCTTGTCAAGAAGATCGCGAATACAGAGGTTTTGTCCAAAGATTCAGGCTCCGGATCACAGGTCAAGGAGAGACAATTAACGCTGAGTTTGGTATATCCTGAGGATATGATTAGGCAGACAGTGGTGGAGAGGTGCTTGGCTATCACAGAGAAATGGGTCAAGGAATTTGTCGTAGATCTTCTTGCACTGCATTTACTGGGGCCAGGATATTTTTTTTCCTTTCTTGAATTGACAGATATCGTGGGGATGAACTCAAGCGGATCCGATACTCATCCGTCGTGCATTTGGCGCCTGACAGTCATGATGGATGAACTTGAAGATATGGGATATTTATCTTCCGATTTCAAGGATGGGAAAATCAGGTGTCTCCTGAAGATCTTGCGGAAGCATTTGTCAAATAGAAATGTTATCCCGGACAACGAGTCTCGTGCATATGAAAATATAGTCTATCATTCGCTTTCCAAAAAGAGCTTGCCGAAAATGCACAAAGGAATACGGGATCGCAGCAGGACTTACTCATATAATCCGCATAGATATGATGAAAAGGTGCTCCCGATCGTTAGTGTTATTAAAAGAGGAATATTGCCGGTTCAACGTTGGGATCGATCAAGGAAAAAGTTTGATACCTTTGAAGAGCTAGACATAATCAACGCCGGTTGGTATGTCTATAAACTTGAGATGTCTTCTTTTTATAAGCTAGTCTCAGCTAAAGACAAAAAGGACCAACAAAATGCGCGGCAGACACTATTCAATCTCATTCTGAAAGCCATAGATTCAGCACAGACCACAAAGAGATGGGTAAGGGAGGAAAGAATACCATGAGTGTACTTACTAAAACAGCTTTGATTAATCGGCTAAGAAATCCCGAGGATGATTTTGCGATTGTACCCTTGCTTGAGGAAACACAGGTCGATTATGGTGCTGTAAACCTGCGACTTGGATTAGAATTTATTCTCTTAAGAAAGACGCGGTATCCTTTGTTTTGTCCAAGGAATATTGATGAGCACGAGATCAGAAAATTTCAGAAGCGAGACAGTTTACGTTTTGGCGAAACAATCGTCATTCATCCACAACAACTTCTCTTGGCAAGCACTTTTGAGTTTTTAAGTATGCCCTCTGATTTATGCGGTTTCGTCCTTACGCGATCGCGGTATGCTAGGATTGGTTTGGTAATTGCAACAGCCACATATGTCCATCCTAATTGGAGAGGCTGTCTGACTCTCGAACTTGCAAACTACGGTGAAGTGCCTATTGAGCTTACATGTGGATCCCAGATAGGACAATTGGCTCTACTCGAAGCCAAACACGTAGAACGATCCGACGAATACAGACCAATACCTATTGGTCCGCAATTCTCCTGTATGTGTGACGACGAAGAATGGAAGTAGCTTGAACTTTTCGAGTCGCGGACTCAGAGACACGATGAATTCAGGAATGATCTTTAGAGATAGAATTTTTTTGTAGGCTACCCTCTGGATTTCTTCTGCCATTACTGTGCCATCTATGAAGAAAGCCACA
>JAUWRE010000032.1 GCA_030610725.1 Candidatus Aerophobota bacterium
TATCTCGAGAAAAACTTCAAAACGTATAAAACGACAGATTATACTAGATGCAAGATACGAACAACGAGATACGAGAATGTCCTAAGGCATTTGTTGCTCTAAACTACCATTTTTGGTATAATGCTATCAAGAAATATCGAAGGACAATTTCTTCCGTCGCCGTTCTCGTATTGCGTCGTGCGTGATGCGTATTGCGCAATACGACATACGATATACGCAATACGAGATTGTCCTTCGATAGACCATACAATTTCCTAGTTCATCAAGAGAAATATTTATATAAGGGCATTGGATGAAATGTCAAGGAGCTTAAAATAGGCAGAGAACTAACCACTGGTTTAACCGCTCGATCCAAAAAAGAGATGGGAGAGGTGACTAATGTAAAGAATGGAAAAACTGCGTCAGATACAGATTGAAGAAATAATAGAAGGAGGGAGCAGAAAAACAAATGGAAAAAAGAATTGATGTTGTCTGCATGGGTATTCTGGTAGCAGATATTCTCACCAGCCCTATTGACAGAATACCTGAAGCAGGTCAACTGGCATCGGCTGATGAAATTTTCCTTTCTGGCGGTGGCCATGCGCATAATACACCTATCTCTTTAGCCAGGCTAGGAGCGAAAGTCGCCGTCATGGGAAAGGTAGGAGATGACCTTTTTGGCAACTTTGTCATAGAGGATTTAAGAAAAGAAGGAGTAGATACTTCAAGAATCACTATATCCAATAAATACGGAACCTCCAAGACAATTACTATCCTTACGCCTTGCGAGGACAGAAGATTTATCCACACAACAGGTGCCAATGCTGATTTTGGTGTAGAAGATATTGATTACGAATATCTCAAGCAGGCAAAAGTTCTTTATGTAGGAGGATATGGTGTTCTTCCCAAATTAGATGAGGATTCTCTGGTGGAAGTTTTAAAATTCGCCAAAGAGAATGATATTATTACCCTGTTAGATGTGGTAATTCCTCATACAGAGTCTAACTGGATAAACAAGTGTAAAAAAGCACTTAAGTTCACTGATTTTTTTCTCCCCAATAATGACGAGGCAAAAATAATCACCGGCCAGACTGAGCCTGAAGAACAGGCAGAACAACTCCTTAAATATAATCCTGAAATAACGGTAATTATTACTATGGGAGGAAACGGTTCACTGGTAAGAACCAAAGATAAGATTATCCGAGCCTCGAGTTACAAAATTGAGGTTGTAGACGGATCGGGAGGGGGAGATGCATTTTCTGCCGGCCTTATCTTTGGTTTGATGAATAACTGGAATTTAATTGATACACTAAAACTTGCCAGTGCGATGGGAGCATCTGCAGTAAGAAAGATGGGTACTACCCCTGGCGTATTTACCAGAGAAGAGGCGACAAGCTTCATCCAGAATAACCAAATAAAGATAACTCACGAAAAAAGATAGCGTATGGCGGATAGCGTTTAGCGTATAGTGAAAAACAAAGAGCACAAAAAGGTATCGTATTGCGTAGATGGTGAGAATTCGATTCACGCTCTTCTTTTTCGATATACTAAATACGATATACCATATACGAAAAAAGGGGACAGGCTACTTTATTCAGCGTATGAAGGCTTCTATTCTCATCAATAAAGTAGCCTGTCCCCTTTTTTTATGGATTTATTAATATCTTCATCCCCTTTTTACTTTCAGCAAGAGCTAGTCCTTCTTCTAATCTTTCCAGAGGCAAGCGATGAGTAACCAGCTCCCTTATCCTTACCTTTTCTTGAGAGATAAGACTGAGGGCAAGCTCATTATGATAGGGAGCTGACCCATGTGTCCCCACCACATAGAACTCTCCGTAATGGATTAGATTAGAGTTGAATTTTATAAAGGGATTGTCTAAGGGTAGTCCCCCAAAAAAGTTAATTATACCACGCGGAGCAACCATAGAAAGAGATTCTTCCTGAGCTTTTCCGCTAGGGCAGGAAACGATTATCCTATCTGCTCCTCTCCCCTCTGTCTCCTCTTTTATCCTCTGGATAGCATTCTCTGAAGAGGGATTAATCACTATATCTGGGAAAGCGAATTTCTTAGCAAAATCTATTCTCTCTCTAGATAATTCTACTAGTATAGTCCTGGAGGCTCCCTTTGCCTTAGCTAACTGTAGATGAATGCATCCCAAGGGACCGGCTCCTACTACCACTACCGTATTTCCCAAGTCGATGTGGGAAAGCTGTTGTCCATTTATAGCACAGGCGAGAGGCTCAGCCAGAGCTGCTTCTTCAAAAGAAAGTTCAGAAGGAATAGTATTTACACATCCATTGCGGACTGCATCCTCAGGAACTACCATAAACTCAGCAAATCCTCCATCATAATGATAGCCTATGGCAGTAAGATTAATACACATACTCTGCATCCCTCGCCGACAATAGTGACATCTCCCGCAAGGAATAGCTGGCGCAATTGCCACTTTCTCTCCCAGCTTATGACCTTCAACTCTTTTACCTATTTCAACAATTTCTCCTGAAAGTTCATGACCGGTAATTCTGGGAAATCTCATATGTTTATGACCGTGGTGATAGACTCTTATATCTGTACCACATATACTGCAAGCCTTGACTTTTATAAGTATTTCCTGGGGAGAAGGAGTGGGGCAAGAAATGTCTTCCATCTCCAGGTTTTCAATTCCCTTTAAAACAGCCGCTTTCATTGTCTAGCTCCTTTAAATTCTTCTTTATTGAAATGGCTAAGTTCTCTTCCAACGCTCCCTGTTCCAAACTGAATAGCTCTCTTCCTAAGCAAGCTCTTTCTTCGAGAATAGTAAATTCTTACGCCTCTGTCAACCGTAACGAGAAAAATTTTGACAAAGTACTGCTCTCTATTATATTTAAGATATCTACTGTACAGTTTTGCTGTAAGGAAACAGAATGAAAAGAAAATTAGCAAAGCGGATAGCTCTTATACTTCTTTTCTTTGCCATTGCCTGCCCGGAACTGGGAGCTCACCCTTTTAAAACAGGAGAAAAGCTAACTTACACGGTAAAGCTCTTTCTTTTTTCTGTAGGAGAACAAATACTAGAGGTAAAAAAGATAACTCAGATAAATGGACAACTCACCTATCACCTTTACTCAAGAGTAGAAACCTCGGGTTGGGCTGATTTACTCTTTTCTTATAATCATAAATTGGAGAGTTTTGTTGATGTTGACACACTCTATCCTTGCCAAATAAGGAGTTATGCTCAGGAGGAAGATTCTCCTCCTAAAGAGATAATTGTTCAGATAGATCAAAAGAAAGGTGTAGCTTCTATCGAAAATCGAGCTACAGAAAAAAAGTGGGAGAGAAAACTCTCAACTACCACTCTAGACATAACATCCTTAATCTACTGGCTGCGGAATCAGGAACTCAAGGTAGGGCAAATATTTTCCTTTCTTCTACTGGAAGATACCAGCCTGCGGCCTATAAAGATTGAGGTAGTTAAGAAAGAAAAGGTGGGAAATGATCTAGCTTTTTTATGCTCAGAAGTAGGCTCAGGTAAAATAAAAATATGGTTTTCAGCCGATAAAAATCATTTACCTCTCAGAATCGAGACAGACATCACCGTTGGAACACTAACCTCCAAACTGGTCAAGATAGAGGACAGTCAGTAGAGCTTACCCTTCAAGCCAAAATAAAGCTTTTGCGCAGAAGGTTTATAATCTTTCCAGAGGTAGTAATTATTATTTAACAAGAACTCAATAAAGAGCTCTAAATCTTCACCTATCATCCTGGAGATTTCAAATCTATGCTTCCAGCCATCAGGCATCTCATCATCTATGTTTTCCTCATAATATCTTTTGTCTATAAACTCAGACCCCATATTAATCTTCCAGCCACCTGTACTCCATACTAACCAGATATCAACCATATTCTGAGGATAGTGAGGAATTACTTTGCCAGGGTCGTCAAGATTTTCTGCTTTTTGGTAGGTATAGGAAATCCCCTGTTCAAGAGTCTCACCCACATGAAGCAGTAAATCTAGCTTTGCTCCCCGGGAGCTCATATTGCGAATTTCTGGTCTAGCCAGGGAATTCGCACTATCCCAATTCCAGATGATATCTTCTCCTCTATTGTAGAATACTCCTAAAGATAAATCCGCAACAGAAGAAAGCTCATATTTCAACTGAGCTTCATAGTTCCAAAGCTTTACCATTCTATCCAGCTCTTCGTTTACATCTATGTAATCTCGAGAAAGATATAAATCATCAAATTCAGGAATGTAGAACTCTCTTTCGGCCTCTACCTGAAGTCGCAATTTAGGGTTAAACTGCTCAGTTAGTTTTAAATGAGGAAGGACTTCACTAGTTACACCCTCTATTTTTTTGATACCCACTTCCAGACCTAGACTCAGGCCTTTTATAATTTTAAAATCTATGGCCTCATCTTTTATCCAAAGGTGAAACTGGCTCTTATCTGCATAAGAGCTATTCTCAGCTCTAATTCCTACATTGAGAGGAACCTGTGGAATTTCCAATTCTAATTGAGCTCCAGGATTAAAATCCTGATAACTCACACCTTCATCTTCCACTTCTGCATTCTCTGCCCAACCAGTAATCTTGAAAATATTGCCTCCCTGAAGCTTAAAGGCCAGCTCTCCTGCCAGACCAACTTTATCTTTTTTTCTCTTTTTTTCCCCCGGAAGCTCCATTTTCTTCTGGTATCCATCGATACTAAAAAGTGCGTTTTTATTCCCGGCAAAATCCCAGATAAACCTGGTATTTAACCAATCCTCGTCCTTGCCCAGAGCAGAACCATCTTTTTCATAGGTAATCCACTGAGGAGCAGAATACCTGCCCAGGGAAAGAAAATGTATCATCTTATCTTTTTTTCTCCCATAATCTAAGCGATAGTTAAAGTTATCGTAGGCAGCAAGGGAAGCGGAGATATAAAGATAGGGAAGAGGGGATTCCTCTTTTGAAAGAGGACGATAAGCTCTCTCTCTTGGAGGAAACTGAATAAATGCCTCTGTTAGAGACTTTTCTCCCCGTATGGGCATGAAGGAAAGAGCTTTAACTCTAGTTGTTATGTATCTGGCTGGAGTGTAGCTGACAGAAAGTCGAGATAGACGAGGCTCCAGGAGAACAATAGGAGAAATCTCTTTTCTTTCCTCCATAAACCCCTCCGCAAACCCCTCTGCAGAAGGAAGTCTCTCTTTTAGGCTCTCTTCCACCCTTCTTTCTAACCCAGGGAAGGAGAGGGAATGAGAATAAGTCTTCTTACCCAAAGTAACTTGAAGAAAATAGTCAATCATACTCTTTTCTCCCCGAATGGGCATAAAAGAAAGAGTTCTGGTTCTCATCACTTCTAGATAAGACCTGTCTGTTCCTTTAACTACGACAATAGGCAGTTCGGTAGGAAGAGGTTTTTCCTTTGCCGGCTCTTCTGCACCTACCAAGTTTGATAAAGATAAAAAAAACAAAGCTACTAATACAAAAACCATCCTTTTAATCATTTTCCTCTCCTTATCACCCTTTTATTCTTCTAGCTCCTTTAATCTCTTTTTTGCCTCATTTATCCACTTTTCGGCAAGGGATTCTTCCGCAAGAACCTTTTCATATTCCTTTCTCGCTTCTTCTCTTTGACCTTTAGCAAAATAAGATAACCCTATCTGTAAGCGAGCCTTGATTCTCCACTCCTTATATTGAGGATAGACAAGAGGCACTCTCAGGTACTCCACTAATGCCTTGTCATAATCTTTTTCGTTAAACCAGCAATTTCCTATACCGAACTGGGCTTCCACAGCTAGAGCGTCCTTTTCACTATTTTGCACCACCCAGGAGTAGTGCTCGCGTGCCTGAAAAAACTTATCCCTAATGAAGAGAGAGTTAGCCAGTTTTAAGTGGGCCTCGGCAATTAGACTACTAGCACGGAAACTGCTAATGAATTCCTGCAGAGCTTTTCCTACCTCTTCCCAGTTCTGGAGATTTTCCCAACAAAGAGCAGTCTGATAAAGTGAGTATTCCAGAATATCTTTCTCCTTGGCCAGGGTAAGGGCTTTGTCGTAGGATTCAATTGCCTCCTTGAATTTCCTCTGTTTAAAGAGAGATTCTCCCCATCTATAATATACCTCCCCCCTTAAAGGATCATCGCTGCGGGAAAACTGTATAAATTTAGAATAGGCTGCTCCCGCTTGAAGAAAATTATCCAATTTATGAAAAGACCAGCCCTGCCAGTAATAGGCATCAAGTAAATAGGAACTGCGGGGAAAGTTGCTAATCAAATTTTCTAATTCAAGCGCAGCCTGAGTATAATCCTCTTTCTTTATAAAGTAACTGGCTATTTTCCATTGAGCAAAATCCGCTCTTTCAAAACCAGCAAAGTCCCTGACTATTGTTCGGAAAACAGAAAAAGACTCATCATCATCTCCCAGTTGTTCATAGCATTCCCCCATTCTAAGTAGAGCCGCCGGAATAAGGTTACTGCCTGGATATTTCTCTGCCAAAGCTTCAAAAGTTCTTAGAGCCTCTTCATATTTTTCCTGGTTGTACTGGCAATTCCCTAAAAGAGAGTAAGCGCTAATAATCAACTCTCTTTCCTGAGGGTAATTTAAAATTACCTTCTGAGAAGCAAGCTCTCCCTCTGCAAATTTCTCCTGATGGAAATAAGTCCAACTTATGGCATATTGCGCATAAGCAGCCATAGGGTCATTCGCATAGAGGCTGAGAAACTTTTCATAACCCATCCTTGCTTCGGTGTATTTCCCTAATTTAAAGTAAGAGCCGGCTATTTGATATAGAGAGGTAGGAACAAGACGGGAAGAAGGAAAACTCTCCTCTATTTTCGAATAGGTCTTAATCGCCTCTTCAAAATCTTTTAAATTAAAGAGAGAATTTCCTGCCCCCAAGAGAGAGTCATCTATCCATTTACTTTCCGGATAACTCCGAATTACTTTGTTAAACGCCTCATTTGCCTCTGTGAATCTTTTTTGCTCAAAGTAACACCAACCAATCTCGTATTGAGCATGAGATGCCTGGGAAGTCTGAGGGTAATTGGCGATTACTGCCTGAAAATTCCCCCGTGCTTCTTCATACCGGGAAAGATCAAGATAGCACTCTCCCAGTTGAAAAGTAGTATCAAGGATATATTGTGAGAAGGGAAATTTAGTGAGCAATTCATTATAATAATCTGCCGCGGACCCAAATTTCTCCTCGCTAAGATAGGTATAGGCAACTCCATACAAGCAATCCACAATAAATTCGCTCTGAGGATACTCATTTACTACTACAAGATAGCTCTCCCTGGCTTGAGAAAATTTGTTTTGAGAGTACAGACTATCTCCCAAACGGATCTGAAACTCAGCAAGGTGGGATGATTGAGGGAAAGACTTGATGAGGTCTTGGAAAACCTTTGCTGCTTCCTGATAGTTCTCCTCTTTAAAATAAGTGTAGGCAATCCCGCTCTGTGAAGCTTCCCAGTCTGATTCCTCATCAGGATCGGCTAGAGCCTTGCTGTAAGCATTCCTGGCTTCCTGGTACTTGCCTATAGAATAAAGAGACTCACCCTGTCGGAAATTGGCTCCTACCTTGCCAAAATCATCAGCTGCTTCTCGGTATCTACCTTTCTCGAAATAGGAAAATCCTCGTGCCAGCAGTGCTTCAGATAGATGCTCTGAAAGAGGATAGTTAGAAATAAAATTAGAGTATTCTCTTATCGCCTCACCATATTCTCTTTCCCAATAAAGGATTGTGGCTATATCATACTGGACTTCAGAGATTTTCTGGAAATTGGGGAACTCAACCCTTAATTTCTTCAGGGCCTGCAGAGCTTCTGGGTACTTCTTTAATTCCAATAGGGTATATCCCAGTGAATATAGAGAAGAAGAAAGAAATTCACTCTGAGGATAGTCCTTAATTAATCTCTCATAAGAAGAAGCAGCTTTCTCATAATTACCTAGATTATAATAGCATTCTCCTGATTGATAAAGACTATCGCCAATTAACTGGCTATTAGGATATTCATCCAGTAGCAGCTGAAAAGCAGAGGCAGCTTTTTCATATTCTTTCTGGTAGTAAAGACCTGTCCCTATGAAGTATTGAGCCTTGTCACAATTCTTATTTTCCGGGAAGTCCTCAATGAATTTCTGGAATTGAAATACAGCCAAACTATATTTTCCCTCTTCAAACAGCCCTTGAGCAAAAATAAATTCCTTATAGGCATCTCTCTCAGCTCCCTGGGCCGAAAAGAGAAAGACAAAACTGAGAAAAATTAATCCTATTCCTGCCGCCCATTTTCTCCTCATATTCTATCCTCCTTATCAAAAGATATAATCTATTGTACAAAAGAGAACTTTTTTTGTCAAACGACACGTCAGAGAGCTCTAAAATGTCACCGCGTCAAATTGACAAGGAGGGATTATCTTATAAGATGGTATTGATGATTTTTGGTAGTTATAAAGCACTTTAAAGCTGTATCCCCTTGCTCGTGACTTGCAAGTAGTTAATTGGTGAGTGGTCAATTAACCAATGTGGAAAAAGTAGCCGCCCTTTTGGAAACACGATATACGATATACGGATTTAAAATGACTAATTTTGTTCATCTTCATACCCACAGTGATTATAGCCTTCTGGATGGAGCCTGCTCCATCTCCCAATTAATCAATCAGGCCTATAAGCTTGATATGCCTGCTCTGGCTCTTACTGACCATGGCAACTTATTTGGA
>JAUWRE010000105.1 GCA_030610725.1 Candidatus Aerophobota bacterium
ATAGACCCCTCTGAACTTTCATTCCTTTCCGTAAAACCGAGTAGTGTGCTCGTGACTGCCTTCAAAAAAGCAGAAGACACAAATGGAACAATTCTACGACTATTCGAAACCTCAGGTAAGAGCTGTATCGCGACCATCAAGAGTGAACGAGGAGTTGATGAAGCCTACGAGATCGATCCAATTGAGAGGAGTAGCTCGAAAAAGCGTATTAAGTTTTCAGAGGATACCCTACTCAAGGTAGAAAGCATCCCCTGTCTCTTTTTCCTCTGTCACCTCAAAAATACAAAAGCGAAATTTTAAGGACAACATCAAGTTCCGATAGATAAGGATAGGCTCCATGAAGTTTGACCTTTCAAGAAATTCACTTATGATGACTGACAAGAAGCTCATGGCTCAATATAGCTCATGGCTCATAGCTGATAGCTCATAGTAAATTCAAAGCAAAGTTCATGGCTCTAGTTAGCTCATAGTAAGTTCAAAAGAGCTGAACTTACCCCCCTCTCCCTTCCCTCTCCCCCGTGGGGAGAGGATTGAGGTGAGGGGAAAAAGGAAATTCCTATACTATTAAATTAGTTAGGACGCAGATTTTCGCAGATATATGCCCAAGAGGAAATTCTGTAACTTCTGACTCAAAACTAAGGCTTAGTGAAAATACAATTCCTAAAAATCTTAATGATTCTTTAATTAGTTTTTTAGTACTTAAATCTTCAATAATCCGTGTTTATCAGCGTCCAAAAAGGAAATTCCTATACTATCAAGTTACCCCCCCTCTTCCTTCCCTCTCCCCCGTGGGGAGAGGATTGAGGTGAGGGGGAAAAGGAAATTCCTATACTATGAAATTAAGGAGAAACGGAAATTGATGGCTAAAACCGTGCAGGGAAAACGCAAGTTCTTAAATCATCTCCCCTATCATCACTTACTTATGGGGATCAAGCCCTTAACGAAATAGCGCTGCAGACTAAGAGCTATAATTACCACCGGAGCTATGGCCACCGTTGACATGACCGATATGTCCCACCACTGGGGTCCCCTTTGAAAGTGCTGAGAGGCAATCAATATGGGCATAGTGCTAGCTTTATCAAAGGTCAAAATCAGGGCAAAGAGAAACTCATTCCAGGCAAAAATAAAACAGAGAAGAAAAGTAGCCGCCAGGCTAGGCAGAGTTAGGGGAAGGACTACTCGGAAGAATATCTGAGACCGTGAAGCTCCATCAACCATGGCTGCCTCTTCGATGGAGATAGGAATTTGTGATAAAAAATTCCTCATCATCCAGACGGCGATAGGCAAATTGAAGGCTGTATAGATGAGGGTCATGCCAAGCCGAGTATCCAAAAGATTTACTACCTTAAACATCAAAAATAAGGCCAGGACAATCACAATGGGCGGCATCATCCTCTGGGAGACTATCCAGACAAGGATATCGTGATTACGCAAAGGGCCAAATTTAAACTTAAATCTGGTCAAGCCATAGGCGGCCATGGTGCCTAATAAGACCGCAAGTAGTGAGCTAATACTGGCAACTATGATACTATTAACTAACGGCCGAATCACCTCTTCTCTTTCCACTGTGAATATCCTTATCCACCATTGCACTATTGGCTTAAAATCTACCCAGGGAATATATTTGGGACCTAGAAAGACGTCTAATTTTGACTTAAAGGAAGTGGTTAGCATCCAATAGAGAGGAAATACAACAAAAACTGCCCAAGCAATGAGCAAGAGATAGGTAGTTACCTTCATAAATCTTTCATTTCTCACAGCTTTCATTCTAGGCTAATCTCCTGAGAGCGTCTGGTCATCAGTAAGAAAATAATGGAAACTACCAGGATGGTAGCAAAAAGGCTAAAAGCGATGGTGGCCCCATATGCTAAATCGAAAGCGCGAAGTCCCAGATTGTATCCAAATAAAGTCATACTTTCAGAATATATCCCCGGACCTCCTCCAGTTAAAATATATATTTTGTCCACTATCTTGAGAACCTCAATGGTTCTGAGTAAGATGGCGGCGATAGATGCCGGAATCAGTAAGGGAAATATAATTTCCTTGAATAGCCGCCAGCCAGAGGCACCATCTACCTTGGCCGCTTCCAACAAAGCCGGCGGAATACTCTGAAGACCAGCAAATAGGATGAGAATCATAAAAGGTGTCCACTGCCAGATATCGGTTAGTATAATTGAATATAGCACTATCTTCGGCTCCGTTAGCCAGCCGACGGCAGGAAGGCCCAGCAAGGGTAAGACATGGTTAATGGGGCCCCGAGTAGGATTAAACATCATTCTCCACATATATCCAACTGCAATGGGAGTCAACATCATGGGAAGGAAGAACAGAACTCTAAAAAATGTGCTCCCTTTCACTCCTCTGTTTAGCAGTAAAACTAACCCCAAGCCCAAAACATATTCAATGGCTACCGCAATCACAGCAATTAGAACGGTGTTGGATAAGGCATTGTAAAAGCGCTCATCATTAAACAGTCTCAGCCAGTTCTTCAGTCCGGCAAAGTGAATTTGCAGGCCACCCAGAAAGGATACTTTACCAAAGCTTAAGAAAAGAGAAAAAAGGAAAGGAAATATAGTCAAGAGTAAAAGGATTATCACTGCCGGAAGAATGAACGCCCTTCCTGCTTTCTTTCCCCTAAATGAGCTCAATATGTTTGTCATTGGCATGTATTCACCTCAAACATGACACGTCCCCAGAAGCCTGGAAACCTTTAAGCCTCTGGGGACGATAAAAAACCAGGTTGGTTCACACTTTCTCTTATTCGATAGGTAATCCCAGCGAGGCTCTGTAGTTCTTCAACTGTTCTTCTATACCCAGATCTTCGGTTATTGTGTCCCATTCTTTGGCTGCGTCATCAAGGGCCTGCTTTGCCGTTTTCGCTCCAGCAAGAGCCATGGCCAGTTGAGCATCAAGGGCTTCAAAGTAGCGGAATGCTCCCGGAATTCTTATATCAGGCTGAACGTTGGAATGAGCGATAGTCGCTTGTATGGCCCCCAGATAGTCTTCTGGGTTAACAAACCCGTATCCATACCAGCCGGCCAACTTCTCAAAATGTGACTTCCGAAAAGGGTTAAAGCCTGTCTCAGGTGTGGTTACACAGATATAGCTATTTTCCGGACTACCCAAAAATGAAAGGAAGTCATAGGCTGCTTCTACATTGTCGCTCTTGGCATCAATTCCGGCTATCCAACCTCCAAAGGCAAGGAAGGGTGCATGGTTCACTTCAGGAAAATCTACCCAGCTCTCCTCGACATAGTCCCAGGCCCTGGTAGTTCCCGGAAGTATGCTGTAGCCTACCTTTCCCTTAACTGTAGACCCGGGATCGGTATCTGATATAACTCCAACGTCTCCCCAATCTATAGCCAGAGCAGCTTCTCCCGCAGCATAAACACTTCTTACCTCCCCGTTATCCATGTTGATCATACCGGGAACACCAAATTCCATGATCTCTATCCAGTCTTCAAGTGCCTGGACATGACCAGGATCGTTTATCAGGGGTTTCATGGTCTCAGGGTCGAAAAATAGGCCCTGGGCCTGTCCAGGTATGGAGGTATAGGCTGCCGACCGAGAAAAAAAGGTCCAGAATCCCTGAGCACCCTTCCTCATACCCTCCACCACTCCATATTCTATCCGGCCATCGCCGTCCCAATCCCATCCGTTAAAGAACTCGGCTACGTCTCGAACCTCTGCCCAGGTCTTGGGAGGAGCGAGGTCATATCCGTATTCGGCTTTGAATTTGGCTTGATGTTCAGGATTCTCGATGGCGTCTCGGCGGTAGTAGAACATGTGGCTATCCCCATCCATAGTAACAGCATAGATTGTGCCAGCATAGGTGGAGATTTTTTCTCGGTAAACGGGCAATATATCCAGCCAATCTATTCTCGTATCTGCAGCGATGAAGGTATCCAGAGGAGCCAAAAACTCGTTACTGGCAAAGTCTGCCAGGTAGGCTGCCGGAAAAATGATGATATCGTAATTTTGGGACCCTAGGGCAAACGAGCTAAACATCTTCGGGTATAACTCCCCCCAGGGAGCGGTAATCAATCTCACTTTTCCTCCAGTTTCCCTCTCCCAATCAGCCCTAAACATCTGCACTGGCTTGGCAATAAAGGGAGGGGTTTGCGTAAATACGGTAATTTCAACTCCCTCAAATCTTTTCTGTGCCAAGGCCGGACTAATTCCCAGAGCGCTCAGCAATACTGCCGAAACGCACAGTACCAGGATGAGCCTACTCCTTCTTGTTTTTTTGAACATTCTTAACCTCCTTTTTGAAAGGTCTTACTTTCTTTTAAAGAACCTATCCTCTCTCTTTTCATACTTATCTTCTCTTCTATCACCCCCTCATCTGTTATTTTAAACTCACCATATTACTGGTAGGTTTAATTGCTTGAATTTTCCCTTACTCTCTTCTATGTTATAGAACTTAATTCTATAATATAGTATAGTCAAAACAAAATTTTTGTCAACCGAGAGAATCTCCAAATCTCTCCTTAAATTCCCGAATCAGTTGAGGCCCTTTGCTGGTTCCCACTCTGTCTGCCCCTGCTTTTATCAGCTCCAGGGCAAAATCAAGGGTGTGTATTCTTCCCGATGCTTTAACCTTCAGTTTGTTTCCCACTGTCTTTTTCATCAGTTTGACATCTTTAACTGTTGCCCCTATAGATTGAGAATTTCTCTCAAGAAGGTACTTACTTTCAACTCCTGTTGATGTCTTTACAAAACTGGCCCCTGCTTCTTTGGCAATTCTGCATCCTCTTACTTTTTCTTCCTCATTTAAGAACCCATTTTCCAGAATTACTTTTACTGGGAAATCCTTTACTGCCTCAACCACTCCTCTGATATCTTCAAAAACAATCTTATCTTTCCC
>JAUWRE010000061.1 GCA_030610725.1 Candidatus Aerophobota bacterium
TTATATTTCTTAAGAAGGTTCTGAGTTCTGATCATTGCTTCTCCCCTTTTTTATGTTCATTGTTCGTAGTTCATTGACCCATTAACCCGTTAGACAACTGGTTTGTTTTTTTGCCGATGAACTATAAAGAACTATCCGCTATGATCTTTCCCTTTCCCCTATACGCTCTACGCTACCCGCTATACGCTAACGAAAGAGCAATATTCTTGGGTAAAAATTATCACTAAGGCTCAGAAAAGTATCTTAGAATAATTCCCCATCTTTATGAAAGAACTTGTTTGCCATACTATAGCAAAGTAATTTTTTTTGTCAAACTACCGCTCCAGTTTTCCGAATATTTTTTCTGAGGGATTTTTGGGAAAACTGGAGGGAGTCAAGTAATTGACATCAATTGAGATATGATATAATAATAAAAAAGGGAGAAGACAAATCAAAAGAAGGTAAAAAGGATTTTTTTGTTACAGGGTAAAAGCTAAAAAGAGAGCCAGGAGGGATATGAGAGACAAGAAGGCCGGGGACTGGGACAAAGAGAAGCTCTCCAAAAACAGAAATAAAGATTAGTTTCTCTTTTTGGGGAACCTTAAGGGAAGAATGAACCGCTCAATGTAACTGAGGAGAGAGAAAATGAAAATAGGTGTTTTTACAGCTTTATTTCAGAATCGCAGTTTCGAAGAAGCGCTGGATATGATTAAACAGTTCGGGATAGATGTAATAGAGGTGGGAACAGGAGGTTTTGTGGGGAATGCTCATTGTAATGCATCTCTTCTACTTACTGATGAGATGAAGATTACACAATTTAAAAGAGTAGTAGAAGAGCGAGGTTTGTTTATTAGTGCCTTCAGTTGTCACGGCAACCCCTTGCACCCACAAAAGGCCATCGCTGACACGCATCAGCAGGATCTGCGTGATACTATAAAATTAGCGGAGAAGTTAGGGATTGAGAGGATAAACTTGTTTGCTGGCTGCCCGGGTGATTCAGAAAATTCTAAGTATCCTAACTGGCCGGTTTGCCCTTGGCCTGATGATTATCTGGCTATCTCTAAATGGCAATGGGAGGAAAAGATTCTCCCATTCTGGCAAGAAGAAGTAAAGTTTGCCCGCCAGCACGGCATACACAAGCTATGTTTTGAAATGCATCCTGGTGACTCGGTCTATAATCCAGAGAAGCTGCTGCGGCTGCGTGAGGCAGTAGGTGAAGAGATTGGTTGCAATTTCGATCCCAGCCATCTGTTCTGGCAGGGAATAAACCCTATAGCTGCCATCAGAAAACTGGGCCAGGCCATATACCATGTCCATGCTAAAGATGTGAAGATAGACCCCTTCAATACTTCAGTTAACGGGGTACTTGATACCAAACACTATTCTGAGGAAATGGACCGTTCCTGGATCTTTCGCACTGTAGGCTATGGTCATGGCTATGAATTCTGGAAAGATTTTGTCAGCACCCTAAGACTAATAGGGTATGATTATGTGTTAAGTATTGAGCATGAAGATAGTTTAATGTCCTCACGGGAGGGACTGGATAAAGCGGTTACCTTCTTAAGAGAGATAGTGCTTACCGAAGAACGCGGGAAAATGTCCTGGGCCTAAAACAAGTTAGCTCATAGCAAAATAGCTCATAGCTCATTGCTCATAGCAAGTTCAAAAGCAAAGTTCAAAAAACTGACAGCAAGTTCAAAACCAAATTCAAGTACCTGATAGGAAATTCAAAAAACCAAAATTCAAAAAAGCTCATAATAAATTCAAAACATAGCTCATGGCTTAAATTATAAAGAGACTCTGTTAGGAAGGAGTGCTAAAGAAAATGGTCAAAAAAGTGGGATTTATAACTATGGGTGAGACAGAAGC
The DNA here is from genome assembly GCA_030610725.1 of Candidatus Aerophobota bacterium. Classification (GTDB taxonomy): domain Bacteria; phylum Aerophobota; class Aerophobia; order Aerophobales; family AE-B3A; genus AE-B3A. The sequence goes on from JAUWRE010000061.1 coordinate 1,849, forward strand.
AAAGCGAGGAAAGATACCTGAAATCGGTGTGGGGATGCTCGGTTATGCCTTTATGGGCAAGGCTCATAGTAATGCTCATAAGAAGATGCCCTATATCTTTTGGCCACCCCCAGCTATTCCTAAATTGATTACCATTGCTGGCCGGGCAGAAGCGAGGGTAGCTGAGGCAGCACAGCGCTATGGATATAAAGATTACTCCACTGATTGGCACAGCATGATGAACGATGCCAGAATAGAGCTCTTCGATAATGCCGGACCTAATAACATGCACGAGGAACCTTGTGTTGCCGCAGCACAGGCAGGCAAGCATATTCTCTGCGAGAAACCCTTAGCTCGTAATGCTGCTGAGGCTAAAAAGATGTTGGAGGCGGTTAAAAAGGCAGGAGTAAAACATATGTGTGGCTTTAACTACCGCTTTGCACCGGCAGTAAGATTAGCCAAAGAGCTTATTGATAAGGGCGCCATTGGCCAGCTCTATCATTTTAGAGCTCAATATCTGCAAGAATGGGTTGTTGATCCTGAATTTCCCCTGATATGGCGGCTAGATGAGAAAGTTGCCGGTAGTGGCGCCTTGGGCGATTTTTCCCATATAATTGACCTGGCCCGTTTCTTAGTGGGTGAGCCTAAGTCAGTGAGTGCACTTACTAAAACGTTCATCAAGGAGAGGCCCTTACCTGACAAACCAGACAAGCGTGGCAAAGTTACTGTTGACGATGCCTTTGAAGCGATAGTAGAATATGAAAATGGTGCAGTGGGAACATTAGAAGGCTCCAGATTCTGCCCAGGAAGAAAGAATTACGAATATTTTGAGGTTAATGGAGCTAAAGGTAGTATTTTCTGGAATCTGGAGAAATTAGACGAATTAGATGTGTACTTTGATGAGGAGAGATATATGGAAACAAAGGGCTTTCACAAAATTTCAGCTACAGAGTCTTACCATCCCTTTTATGATAAATGGTGGCCTCAAGGTCATCTCCTGGGTTGGGAAAATATCTTTGTTAATCAGCTTCACCATTTTATCGACGCCATAGTGAATGATAAAGAAGTGGCGCCCTATGGGGCTACTTTTGAAGACGGGTATAGGGCAGCGGTGATATGCGATGCCATTCTTAAGTCGGCCAGTCTTGGCAAACGTATGGAAATCAAATATTAGCCATCTTGAAGTCTAAGAAACTTTATGAATGGTATGTAAGATAAAAAGAAAATCCTCTCTCCCTAAGGGGAAAGGGCCGGGGTGAGATACGAACAACATACGCAATACGCATCACGCACGACGCAATACGAAATAGTCGAGACCCGAGGAAGGTTTTATGAGTAGAGAGAGTACCACCGTAACTTATCTTTTAACCCCTAAGGTAGAATCTATTGAGAGGGCGGCTGATCTACTTCTGGCTGAGATGACCAGTGGGATGCAGTATATATCCACCCGTAAAGGGGTAGAGATGTACAAATGTGAAGATAGACTGCCTTACATAGATGGCTTAGTTAAAGGGGAGATTCTTTCCATCCAGAAGAAAGAAAAAGATAGTTTTCTGGTTAAACTATCTTTTCCTGTCACTAATCTTGACCCAGACCTGGGTGGGATATCTAATCTTTGGGCCATGGTAGCTGGCGAGGTGTTCAGTCTTTACTTTATTGAAAGAGCAAAATTTCTGGAACTCCAGCTTCCCCCCTCTTTTAAGAATCATTATGAAGGTCCTCAATTTGGGATTGATGGAATAAGAGAACTTCTGCAGGTACAGGATAGACCCCTAATGGGAGCTATCATAAAGCCAAATTTAGGTTTGAATCCAGAAAAAACAGCAGAGGTGGTTTCTATTTTGGCTAAAGCTGGATTTGACTTTGTAAAGGATGATGAGATATGCGTAAATCCTGCTATCTGCCCTCTAGAGAAAAGAGTAAAGCTAGTGGCTGAGGCTCTAGACAGAATTCAAGAGCACTCCGGGAAAAAGATGCTTTATATGGCTGATGTTACCTCTGATTTTGCCACCTTAGGCAAAGCAGCAGAGATAGCTATCTCTGCTGGCGCAGGTGGACTAATGCTCGACCCTTTCTCTATAGGTTTATCCAGCATAGATTATCTAAGAAAGAATTTTTCTTGCCCTATTTATGTACACCGGGTAGGCTACGGCCTTTTCTGTTCTGGGAGCTTAAGTATCTCCTATGAGATTTTCAGTAAGCTCTTTAGGATGCTGGGAGCAGATTTCTCTCATGTGGGGGGAATCTGGGGAAAATCTGAAGAGGCGAAAAATAAGGTAAGTGAGTATGTGGACATCTTAAGGAAGCCCTCTTCCATAAAGGCTACCTGGCCAGTAGTTTCTGGTATCAGCTTAGAAAATATGGCTGAATACTATCACTTTTACGGAGATGAGACTCTCTTTTTAGACCATATAGATATTTATAAAGATGAACAGAGTTCAGCCAGAAAATTGAGGGCTCTTAAGCAAGAAATGGGACTAGCGAACTGAAGGGAGATTCTGAGTGAAAAAGAAGATGCTCGCGGCCGTTCTTTACGCGCCGGGTGATTTAAGATACGAAGAGATAGAAGTTCCTAGAATAGGAGCAGATGATGTTTTACTCAAGGTGAAAGCAGCAGGAAACTGTGGCTCGGACCTGCAAAGAATTATGGTAGAAGGAACCCATACTTTTCCCTGCGTGCCCGGACATGAGTTCTCCGGCAAAATAGTAGAAATCGGGGATAAAGTTGACTCTTTTAAAGTAGGAGATAAAGTTACCGCCTATCCCTTAGTACCCTGTATGAGATGTGAATGGTGTCTGCAGGGTGAATATAATCTGTGTGAGGATTACGACTATCTGGGCTCTAGATGCGATGGAGCTTTTGCCGAATATGTTAAAGTACCAGCCAGCAATCTAACAAAGCTTCCCAGGGAAGTAGGCTTTGAAGAGGGAGCCATGACCGATCCGGCCTGTGTGGCTCTACATGGTATTAAACGAGCAGGAGGAATAAGGATGGGCCAGAGTGTAGCTATTCTTGGGGTAGGCCCCATAGGAATGCTGGCCTGTCAATGGGCTGGCGCTATGGGTGCAGGTAAGATAATAGCAGTGGATATCATAGAAGACAAATTGAAAATAGTAAAGGACTTAGGGGTGGATGTTTTGATAAATGCCAAGAAGGAAGATGTAGTAGAAAAGGTTAGCCAGGAAACAAAGGGTAAAGGAGTAGACCTAGTAATGGAAATTGCCGGTTCTCTTGCTACCCAAAGAGACTCTTTGCTCATAGCTGCAAAAAGGGGAAGGGTTATCCATATTGGTATATCCCACTCAGATGTACTGCTGCCAGATGAGGTTTATACCAGAATCTTTCGCAAAGAACTGGAAATTTACGGAGCGGTTAACTCCAATTTTTCTCCTTTAGATAATGAGTGGAAGATTACTCTCCAGTTTATGGCATCAGGTGTAATTAAGACAAAGCCCCTCATATCTCATCGGATAAAACTCAAAGATATTGCCGAGACGTTCAAAAAGATGTATCAAGGAAAGATGATATATAACAAGATAATCTTTTCTCCCTAAAATTAGTTGCTCGTTGCTCGTCGCTAGTGTTCCCTCTTTGCGAGGGGAAAAGTAAAGAAGTACGTAAATCGTATTGTGTCAATAGTATTGCTTTGTGGATTTTAAGGTTTTTTTTACGATATACCATATACCATATACGATATACGATATACGAGAATAATTGTCCTGAGGCATTTCTTCGAGGAGGTGACATTTGAAAGCAGCTTTCTTAACTGGGATTCAAAGTATTGAGCTAAGAGAAGCTCCCCGTCCTGAGCCTTCCATGGGAGGTCTCATAGTAAAAGTTAAAGCCTGTGCCATCTGTGGCACTGATGTAAAAATGTATAAATACGGCTACTCGGCAGCTAAACTTCCCTTAATTCCTGGACATGAGTTAGCAGGTACCATAGCTCAGGTGGGGGAGAATACCCGGGGCTACCAGGAAGGCGACCGGGTAGCAGTAGCTCCCAATATTCCCTGTGGGGTCTGCTTTTACTGCCAGAGAGGTGCACAGACCTGCTGTGAGAAGCTACAGACTATAGGTATTCATCGAGATGGTGGCTTTGCCCAATATGTAGCCATTCCTGCTCAAGCGGTCAAGCAGGGATGCGTAATGCCTGTCCCAGAAGGTATCTCTTTTGAGGAGGCAGCTTTAATTGATCCGGTTTCCTGCGCCATAAATGCGGCTGAGCTTTCTCGGATAAAGGTGGGGGATGTGGTAGTGGTAATAGGAGCAGGACCGGTTGGATGTCTTAATGTGGAAGTATCGAGAGCTTTTGGAGCCCAAAAGATAATATTGGTTCAAAGATCTTTATCCAGGCTTAAGGAGGCTGAATTTACCGCAGCCGATGTCTATGTTAGCCCCCTGAAGGAAGATATAGTAGAAAGAGTTACGCAAGAGACGGAGGGTAGAGGGGCGGATGTGGTAATAGTTGCCTGCGGTTCAGGCCAGGCTCAAGAAGAGGCTCTTAAGATGGTAGCCAGGAGAGGAAATGTAAATTTATTTGGAGGCCTGCCTAAAGACAGCCCTTTTATTAAATTTAATTCTAACCTTATTCATTACAAAGAAGCCTTTGTAATTGGAACTCACGGAGGATCTACCCGTCAGTGTAAAGTGGCCCTGGATATGATTGCCTCTGGAAAATCAAAGCTAAGAAATATGTGAGCTCTCGACTCAATCTAACCGATTTTATAAAGGCAATAAAACTGGCAGAGCAAAGAAAAGGGCTTAAGATATTTATTAATCCCAACCCTTAGAAGTTATTATATAGAGAATAAGATGAGTTTACTAGGTCTTGATATTGGCACCACCGGATGTAAAGCAGTAGCCTTTAATGAGGAGGGCGCTCTTCTTGCCAGAGCTTATCGTG
>JAUWRE010000052.1 GCA_030610725.1 Candidatus Aerophobota bacterium
TTGACGATGAGAAATGTGATGGGTGTGGACTATGTGTTGAGGTTTGTCCAAAGGAAAATATAAGGATGGTGGAAAACTAATTAAGGAACAGACAATGAAGAAGCCAATAAAAGTCGGCTTAGTAGGCCTCGATGGTTGGTCCAGATCTATAGTAGAATCAGTAGAAAAAAGTAAAAAGCTTAAATTGACAAGTTGTTTTTCCAGAACTAAGGAAAAAAGAGAAAAGTTTGCTCAGGAGCATAACTGTCGGTCAGCTAAAAGTTATGAAGAGATGGTAAAAGACAAGGATATAGAGGGAGTCTTACTTATCACCCCTAATCATATTCATGCTGAGCAAGCAGTTTTAGCTGCTCGGTATGGCAAAAATGTATTTGTGGACAAGCCCATAGCTAATGCCATAGAAAATGCCAAAAAAATAATTCGGGCTTGCAGAGAAAACAAGGTTATACTATCCGTCGGTCATAACAGCCGGAGGGCGTCTGAGGTTAGAGAGATGAAATCTCTAGTTGCCAGGGGTACCCTGGGAAGGATTCTCTCTGCTGAGGCAAACTTCTCTCACAGTGGAGGTTTGCGTTTGACTTCCCAACAATGGCGCTGGGATGAAAATGAGTGTCCGGCATTACCCTTAATGCAACTGGGGATTCATCATATCGATAATCTAGTTTATCTTTTAGGTCCTGTCAGAAGAGTTTTTTCTTTTATGAGAAGGATTTATTTTTCTGCCCCTAATAAAGATACTACGGTGACCCTTATGGAATTTTCTTCCGGTCCATTGGGTTATTTAGGCTCAAATTATATTAGCCCTCAAGTTTATTATTTGAATCTTCATGGAACGAAAGCTAACTTGTTTTTTAACCTAGGAGAAGGTTTGTATATACGAAGGAGTGGTGATACAAAAAGAGAAAAAATTGAGGTAAGGAAAGTAGATACAGTTTTAGAAGAACTAGAAGAGTTTGCTGAGTGTATTAGAGAAAATGAAAAGCCCGAAGTGGGAGGAGAAGAAGCTCTTCAGGCATTAGCCATAGTAGAAGCGGCTATAAGGTCTAATAAGTTAGGAAAGTCTGTAGACGTTGAGGAAATTACATAGTGAGCTAAGGAAATAAAGGAAAAAATGAAGAGAAGTTTGTAAAAGGTTTTTCATTCTTTTCATTGAAAAAGTAAAAATACCTTTTGAGTGGAAAAAGGTTTCCCGGGTTTCATCCCAGGATAGCATTTTTGGTTATTGAGTTTGTGGGCATTGTTGGTTGACGTTGTTCAATGATATAGTCACCAACGAGAATCATCCATAGCTTTTTAGTCGCCTGATGGTTTTCCTCTTTTTGGTAGGAGAAAGTGTATTAGGCAGAAACTAAGAAGTGAATGACTGAGGGTATATAACAAAGTTTCTTTTTTTCATCAACAAATAATCTAACTCATTTTTGGAGAAAATTGTGCCTAATCTAGCCACAACTTATGTTGGTTTAAAGCTAAGGTCTCCCATTATTGCTGGCTCGGCAGCGATTACAGAAACAGTGGAGAGAATGAAAAAAGCCGAGGATAATGGTGTTGGAGCGGTGGTGATGAAATCCTTGTTTGAAGATGTGATATCCCGAACCTCTCCTACACCAAGATTTAAGTTAATTAAATATTGCGAAGGATTAAAGAATAATGAAAGCAAAGATGGCTTTTCTCTTTATTCTTATGAACAGGGAAGCGAGTGGGGACTTGAGCGTTATGCTGAAGAAGTATCCAGGGCAAAGAAGGAGTTAAATATACCTGTTATTGCAAGCATTAACTGTATTAGCGAAGAAGGATGGGTATCGTATGCTAAGAGGCTAGAGAAAGCAGGAGCTGATGCTTTAGAAATTAATCTTTCCTGCCCTCATGGCTCGATAATCTTTAGAGGCAAGGAAGTAGAGAAAAGTATATTGGATACTGTAAGACTGGTAAGAGAAAATGTCTGTCTTCCTATTATCGCTAAGATTAGCTCACAATTGACCTCTCCGGTGCAAATTATCAAAGAGATTGAATCTATAGGGGCAAATGGGATTACTATTTTTAACCGTATAACAGGAGTAGATATAGACATAGAAGAAGAAAGGCCTATTATGCATCAAGGATATGCTGGACATGGAGGTCCCTGGGCTATCCATCAGTCTTTGCGCTGGATAAGCGAGATTTTTCCCCAGCTAAAAATAGCTATAAGTGGAAGTGGAGGAGTATCCAGAAGTGAAGATATAATAAAATACTTATTAGCTGGGGCTACTACTGTGCAAACAGTTACAGCTATAGTTTTAAATGGATATGGAGTCATTGAGGAGTTCATTGGGGGACTAAAGGGGTATATGGATAGAAAGAGTTATCAAAGAATCGAGGACTTTAGAGGGAAGCTCTTTTCAAGAATAAAAGGAACGGACGAGGTTAGAAGAGAGCATTATTTGAAAGCAGAGATTAACGACAATTTGATCTCTCCTTGCCAGGCTGCCTGTCCGGCGGGAATTAACATCCAGGGATATATTGCCTTAGTCTCTCAAGGCAAATTTCAGGAGGCTTTTGATTTAGTTAGAGAAAAAGTTCCTTTTCCTTTAGTTCTTTCCCGCATATGTCCTCGTCCCTGCGAAGAAAAGTGTATTCGAGGAAAGGTCGATGAACCAGTTGCTATTAATGCTCTAAAAAGATTTGTTGCTGACTGGCAAATGGAGAAAGGTGTCGAGTCTAACTTGTCAGTTCCCAACCCCCCACTCCCAACGAATAACTCCCCATTCAAAGCAGCTATTATTGGAGCTGGTCCGGCAGGGCTAACCTGTGCCTATGAATTAACCAAGCTGGGATACAAAGTAACTGTTTTTGAGTCTTCATCCAAAGCAGGGGGGATGCTAGCCGTAGGGATTCCTGACTATCGTCTGCCAAAAGAATTGGTGCAAAAAGAAATTAGAGAAATTAAAGCTCAAGGCATAGAAATTAAATTAAATACTACTATTGGTAAAGATTTAACATTGGACGATTTAGAAGAAATAGGTTATAAGGCAATATTTATAGCCACAGGTGCTCATAAGAGTAAGAGGCTAAATATCCCGGGGGAGAACTTGTCAGGAGTGATGGATGGGTTATCTTTCTTAAAGAGAGTAAATTTAGGCAAAAAAGTAGAAATAGGAAAAAGGATAGCTATTATAGGAGGAGGCAATACGGCCCTTGATGCTGCCCGCTCTAGCATCAGATTGGGAGCAGAAAAGATATATTTAATTTATCGAAGAACTAAAGAGGAAATGCCAGCAATTCTGGAAGAAATTGAGAAGGCGGAAGAAGAAGGAGCGAAGATTCTCTATCTAACTCTTCCTACTAAGATTATGGAGAAAAATGGGAAAGTCAGCGGCCTGAAGTGTATTCCTTTAGTTCTAGACGGAATGGATGCAGGGGGTAGAAGAAAACCTTTGCCAATTTCTGCCTCTGAGTTTTCCTTGGAAATAGATACGTTAATTGTGGCTATTGGTCAATCTCCAGATTTATCCTTTTTAAATGAGAAGGGAGAGCTAAAGATTGATGAAGATAATACTATAGTGATTGATCCTACTACTTATGCCACCAGTCAACCGGGTATTTTTGCTGCTGGCGATGTAGTTAAAGGCTCATCTAGTGCAATCGAGGCCATTGCTGCAGGCAAAAAAGCAGCTATATCTATTAATCGATATCTTAAAGATAAGCCACTTAAGGAGAATGGGGAAGGAGAGAAGGTTGTCTCGGTTGAAAAGGTATTGAAAGAAAAGGGCTTTGTAGAGCAAAAAGCTCGGGTAGAGATATCTACCCGAGCTATAGAAAAAAGACGCAGCACCTTCAGGGAGATAGAAAGAGTATTAGAGGAAAAAGAGGCTATCCAGGAAGCAAAGAGGTGCTTAGCCTGCAGTTGTGGTTTGGGCTGCGGAATATGTGAAAGGGTTTGTATCTATTCTGCCGTGGAAAGAGTGAGTGGCAAATACAGAATAAATGATAAGTGTGATGGTTGTGGATTGTGCGTTGAGGTTTGTCCAAAGGAAAATATAAAGATGGTGGAAATTTAGGGATTGCGGAGCTTGTTCTGAGTCTGTCCTGGAGATTGCTTCGTCGCTTCACTTCGCAATGACGGTCACAGAAACCCTTAAGGTTGCTTCGGCTCTCGCAAAAACAGCAAGGAATAGAGGGTGATTCGGAGATACTCTGTTATATAAACTGGGTTGGAGTCAAGCATGAAGATAAAAGCTGCCGTTTTAAAAGAGTTCGATCAGTTTTTGGTAATTGAGGAGCGTGAATTAGTTTCATTGAAGGATGGAGAGGTTTTGGTAAGAATAACTGCATCCGGGGTGTGCGGCTCAGATGTTCATATGTGGAAGGGAAAGGACCCTCGTACTCCTCTTCCTATTATCTTAGGACACGAAGGAGTAGGAGTAATAGAGGAGGTGAAGGGAGAAAAGGAGGATATTTTTGCAGATAAGATTAAACCAGGAGATTTTGTTATCTGGGATAGAGGTGTTACCTGTGGGAATTGCTATTTTTGCGTGGTAAAAAAAGAGCCTTCTCTATGTCGGAAGAGACAAGTTTATGGAATTATCAGGGATGGCTCGTACGCTACTCATTTAATTTTGCTTGGAAAAACAAGAATCATTAAAGTGGAAGAGAAGATTGATCCAGCAATTTTAGCTCCTGCCTCTTGTTCCGGGGCTACTGCTGTTCACGCCATTGAGCAGTCTAAAATTATGAAAGGAGATGTAATCGTCATTCAAGGACCTGGTCCTATGGGAATGTTTGCCCTTGCGTTAGCTCAAGAGAAGGGAGCAGGTGATGTGATAATTATAGGCACCAAGAGGAGCGAGGGAAGATTGAGACTCTCCAGGGAATTCGGAGCCACAAAGACATTTACTATTAATGAAACTTCCTTTGATGAGAGGTTATCTTATGTCAAGGAGAAAACTAATGGTCGAGGAGCAGATGTAGTTATTGATTGCACCGGCTCTCCCTATGCAATTGAGGAGGGATTAAAGATGACTGCTGCGGGAGGTACTTATACTCTTCCGGGAGTGGCTACTCCCATTGGGGAGATTCCCATTAATTTTTACGAGGATGTAGCGCGGAAAAATGTTAGAATTCAGGGGGTATGGGTCAGCGATACAAGGCATCTTTATCAAGCGGTAAAGCTAGTATTAAGCAAAAAGTATCCTTTTGAAAAGCTAACAACTCATAGGTTTAAGCTAGAAGAAGCTACAGAGGCACTGAAGGCAGTTGATACTCGCCAGGCAATAAAAGCAGTCCTTATACCGTCATAAAAAAACAAAAAAAAGAAAAAGGGGACAGGCTACTTTTTCTAAGAATGTTAGTAATATCAATGAGTGTGAGAGATTTAGTTGATAACAACAGCCAATACACCGGAGTTTTGCTTTACAATAAATCCTTCAGATTTTATAGATCTTTCAGATAAGAAGATAAACGAAAAAGTAGCCTGTCCCCTTTTTGTTTATATTAAGAGGAAAAAAATGCGCGAATATAGTTGTGAGATATTAATAATTGGGGGTGGGGGAGCAGCCTTAAGAGCAGCTTTAGCCATAGTGGAGAAAGAGCCTTCCGCAAGAGTTATTTTAGTCACTAAGGGAAAGCTGGGTAAAAGCGGAGTGACGGCGACTGCCTGTTCTGATAGGATGGCTTTTCATACCACTTTACCCTTTACCGAGCCGCAGGGTGAGGATAATTGGAGGTATCATGCCGATGATATCTACAGGATAGGAGGATATGTTTCTGATGAAGGTCTTGCCCAAATTCTGGCTAAGAGTTCTGGGGAGGCTTTTGAGTATCTGGACAGTTTAGGAGTTCCCTGGGTGAAGAAAGAAAGTAGGCCCGAGCAGTTCGTTACCGATGGCTCCCAGTATGCCCGAGCCTGCTACACTGGTCCTTACACAGCCAACCACATTGAAAAGGCTCTGGTAAAGAAGATAAAGACTAGCCCGGTTAAGATATTAGAGGATATTATGATAGTTGATTTAGTCCTCTCTTCTTCTATGGATAGAGTAATAATAGGGGCATTTGGGTTAGATATAAAAGATAACTTAATCTTATTTAAAGCTAAGACTACTATTCTGGCCACAGGAGGAGCGGGAGAGGTCTTTGAAATTAATGTCTATCCTGATGGTATGACTGGTGACGGTTATGCTATGGCTTATCGAGCCGGAGCAGAGCTAGTTAATATGGAATTTATCCAGATAGGACTTTCCTCAGTGAAGACAAAACTGGCCTGTTCTGGGAGTATGATGCGAGCTCTACCCAGACTAATCAATGACGAGGGAAAAGAGTTTTTTGCCGACTATTTTCCTCAAAAAACTAGCTCAAAGGAACTTTATCTTACTCTTTTTCAAAAAGGGGCAAGCTGGCCAGTATCTTTTGAGCACAAATCCCATTTAATAGATATTGCTGTTTTCAAGGAATTAAAAAAAGGTAAAAAGGTTTATCTGGATTATAGCCGTAATCCAGAAGGTTTAAAATGGGAGAAGTTGAGCGAGATAACGAATTGGTATAAAGGGGTAAAGGGAGTTAATTTATTAAAGAAAAAGAGACTTAGGAGCAGCCCCTTATTGAGATTACAAAAGATAAATCCACAAGCAGTATCCTGGCTTCAAGAAAGAGGGATAGATTTAATAAAAGGAGACAAGATAGAAATAGCTCCGGCTGCTCAGCACTTTCAGGGAGGAGTGAAAATAGGAAAAGAAGGACAAACAACGCTTAAAGGATTATATGCAGCAGGAGAATGTGCTGGAGGACAACACGGAGCAAACAGGCCAGGAGGAAATGCTTTATTAGACTCACAGGTATTTGGTAAAATTGCTGGACACAATGCCCTAAAAGAAGCAGAGAGAATGAAAAACTCTTTCAATATAGATTCCTCGTCCATAAAAGACATGGAGAACAGAATGAGGAAATTAAAAGATAACAAAAAGGGGAAAAGTGCCTCTTTAGTACAAGAAGAAATTCAGGAAATAACTTCGAGTTTCGTTAGCATAGTGAGGACAGAAGAGGGTTTGAAAGAAGGAATAAAGAGGCTAGACAAATTAGAAAAAGAAGGCTTGTACAGTGAGGGAGAAAGTCTTGTTTCTAGCATGGA
>JAUWRE010000014.1 GCA_030610725.1 Candidatus Aerophobota bacterium
TCTCTCTTTTCAGGTGAGCCATTTTCCTGGCTGCTTCCACTATACTATCATATCCTCCCTTCTTTCTTCCAGCAGCTACTGCTCCAAACATAGCTGAACCCAGAGCAGGAGCTTGCGAAGAAGCGGCAATCTTAATTTCCCGACCAGTGATATCAGCATAAATCTGCATAAGCAGTTTATTCTTCTCAGGTAGACCTCCGCAAGCATAAAGCTCCTCTATTCTTACTCCATTTTCCTCAAAAGTATTGATTATTTTATAAGTCCCAAAAGCTGTTGCTTCAATGAGGGTACGATAGACATCCTCTGGTCTTGTCTCCAGAGTACAACCCAGAAGCAAACCACTAAGGTCAGTATCTACCAATACGGAGCGATTGCCATTCCACCAATCAAGAGCTAAAAGTCCACTCTCTCCTGGCCTTAAAATAGACGCTTTTTCCTCCAAAAGACGATGAATATCGACTCTTTTACTGGCAGCCTCTTTCCAATACTTTCCCGGCACACAATTCTGCACGAACCAGGCAAAAATGTCTCCTACTCCCGATTGACCAGCTTCATATCCATAATAGCCGGGCAGAATACCCTCCTTCACTATTCCACATACTCCCGGGACTATGTGCAGTTCTCTATCAACCATCACATGGCAAATGGATGTACCCATCACCATCAGCATCTTACCTGGTGAGACGATTGTAGCTGCAGGAACAGAGACATGTGCATCTACATTTCCTATTGCCACGGGCGTTCCAGTAAGAAGACCAACAAGGCGAGCCATTTCTGCTGTCAACCCTCCTGCCTTTTTACCCAGAGGATAAATATCGTGAGACATTTTCTCTTTTACTATATTTTCCAAACGAGGATCCAGGGCTCGAAAAAAATCTGGAGAGGGAAAACCCTCATCGAAATCCCAGAGCGCTTTATAACCAGCAGTGCAAGAGTTTCGCCTTTCTTCTCCTATAAGCTGAAGGACTATCCAATCTGCTCCTTCCATCAGTCTGTCCGCAGCTTGATAAATACTGGGAGCCTCATTCAGTATTTGAAGAGATTTAGAAAAAAACCACTCCGAGCTATACTTACCTCCATAACGAGCCAGAAATTTTTTGCTTCTCTTTCTAGCCACCTCGTTTATTTTGTCTGCCTCTGGCTGTGCCGCATGATGCTTCCAGATTTTAACCCAGGAATGTGGATTATTCCTATATTTATCCATAAGGCAAAGAGGAGTCCCTCTTTTGTCTGTAGGCATCATAGTACAGGAGGTAAAATCTATACCTATGCCAATGATATCTCTTGCATTAACTCCGCTCTTCTTCAGTAAAGCAGGTATAGTTTTTTCCAGGGTTTGAATATAATCAGCGGGATTTTGCAGAGCCCAATCTGGCTCAAGTCTTATGTCAGTACCGGGGAGAAACTCATCTATCACTCCATCCTTATATTCATAGACTGAGCTCGCCACTTCCTCCCCATTGTCCACCTTTACCAAAACAGCCCTTCCTGACTCAGTTCCAAAGTCAACACCAATGGAATATTTAGTCTCACTCATCGTTCCCTCCTGTGTGCCCTCACCCCATCCCTCTCCCCACAGGGGAGAGGGCGCCATTTACCACTCGCCATTCACCACTTACCGATTAACCACTCACTATTTACCATCTTATTGTTTTTTGTCGATGAACTATGAACAATGAACGTAAATATTCAGATTGAGATTGCTTCGCTTGCGCTCGCAATGACACGGGGTTCACTGAGCACTTACGCAATACCCAATACGATATACGCAATACGATTCACTATTTCAGTAGCTTATACTCAATAGAATCAATAAGAGCCTCCCAACTTGCTTCGATAATATTGGGAGAAACTCCCACTGTTCCCCATCTATCTTCTTTGTCAGAGGACTCAATAAGAACCCTGGTCTTAGCCCGCGTCCCTGCTCTTGCATCTAAAATCCTTACTTTGTAATCAGCCAGATGCATTTGAGAAAGCTCAGGATACTCCTGTTTCAAAGCCTTACGTAGAGCTTTATCCAGAGCATTAACTGGACCATTCCCCTCTGCTACTGTATGGACAATCTTCCCCTTCAGCTTTAGCTTCACCGTAGCTTCTGAAATTAGCCTACCGTCATCTCTTTTTTCCACAGTAACTCTGAAACCCTCCAGGTCAAAAAGCTTCTTGTACCTACCCTTGGCTTTCTTCACCAGAAGCTCGAAAGAGCCTTCTGCTCCCTCAAATTCATAACCCTGGTTCTCTAACTCTTTAACCCGAGCAATGATTTTCTTGCTTAAAAGAGTATCCTCTTCTAATCCCAGTTCTTTCTCTTTCAATTTATAAAGGACATTACTCCTGCCAGCAAGTTCACTCACTAATACTCTTCTTTTATTCCCCACCAGCTCCGGGTCTATATGTTCGTATGTCCTCTTGTCTCTAGAAATAGCGCTGACATGCATCCCGCCTTTATGAGCAAAGGCTGATTTGCCCACATAAGACTGATGACCATCGGGAAAAAGATTAGCTAGTTCACTGATAAAATGGGATATATGAGTGAGTGATTTCAGGTTCTCTTTACAGACACAATCAATCCCCAACTTTAATACTAAATTGGGTATGATTGAACACAAATCAGCATTTCCACATCTTTCTCCATAACCGTTTATAGTCCCCTGGATATGACCTATCCCCAATCTGGCAGCAATAATGGAATTTGCCACTCCCACGCCCGCATCGTTGTGAGCATGCATCCCCAGAGGAAAATTTATCTCTTTTTGCACTTCTTTAATAATCTTCTCTATCTCAAAGGGCATAGAACCCCCATTTGTATCACAAAGAACAAGACAATCTGCCCCTGCTGCTTGAGCTACTTCGAGGGTCTTTAGAGCATATTGAGAATTATCCTTATATCCGTCAAAAAAATGTTCAGCATCAAAGATTACTTCTTTATCTCTTTTCTTAAAGAAGTTGATCGAATCCTCTATCATACGAAGATTCTCTTCTTTGTTCGTTCTAAGAGCCTTCTCTACATGAAGAATCCAGCTTTTGCCAACGAGGGTAACCACCTCTGTTTCTGCTTTTATTAAAGCACGAATGTTGGAATCTTCCTCTACTCTCCTGTCTCTTCTTCTGGTCATGCCAAAAGCGCTCACCCTGGCTTTTTTTAAGGAAATCTTTTTCATTTTTTCAAAGAATTCTATATCTTTGGGATTGGAGGCTGGGTTTCCTCCTTCGATATAATCTAAGCCCAATTTGTCTAACTCCTGAGTAATCTCTAATTTATCCAAAAGAGAAAAAGAAACCCCCTCTGCCTGTGTTCCGTCTCGCAGGGTAGCATCGTATATTCTTACTTGTCCTCCCATTTTCTAAGACTCTCCCTCTTCTCTCATTCTTTCCTTTACATATCCCTCTAATCCCCCTTTGTTGATCAACTGCTGCAGAAAAGGAGGAAATGGAACCAGAGAATAGCTTTCTTCTTTAGTAAGGTTCTTAATATTCCCTCTAACAGTATCTATTTGCACTTCATCTCCTTCCTCTATATTTGCAACTATTTGTTCACATTCTACAATAGGAAGACCTATATTTATAGCATTACGAAAAAAAATCCTGGCAAAAGATGAAGCAATTATACAGCTAACCCCTGCCTCTTTAAGAGCTAAAGGCGCATGCTCGCGCGATGAGCCACAACCAAAGTTTCTTCCGCCAATTAAAATCTTACTATCTTTGACTCTACCTGGAAAGCTTTCATCCAATCCTTCCATGCAATGCTTAGCCAATTCTTTGGAATCGGTAGTGTCCAGATAACGGGCTGGAATAATCTCATCCGTATTAATATTATCTCCGTATTTTAACACCCTACCTTTTATAACCATCCTTACCTCGATGCTCGATTCTCGATGCTCGATTTATGACCACTATCCACCGACCTGATGAAGTTCGTTATCATTCTCCCAACGTGATCATACTCTTCGAGAAAATATCTATACTTGTCTTTATCCTTTAACGCTTTAGTTTCATATAAAGTATCTAAATGGGTTGTAGTCTCATCGCAAGATGCCAAAGAGTAAGTAAGAAACTTAATGAACTCTTGTTTGTATCTTCGTCTTCCAAAGCCCTCAACTATATTACTCTTAACAGACTTACTTGATCTTCTTATCTGACTCCCTTCTTCATACATCTCAAACTTCGGCAGATTTAAACTCATCTCATGAATCTCTATAGCCAATTTGTGAGCCTTTTTATAGATATCTAAATCCCTATAACTCTGATATGCCAATCATTTTCTCCTCTTACGAGCATCTAGTATCGAGCATCTAGGATCGAGCAACGATTCTATTTTTTTTATTATCTCTAAGGGTGTAGGGACTCCTCCTCCTAATCTTCCGTAAAAATAGACAGGAACTTGGCTACCTACAGCTAGTTTTACATCTTCTAACATCTGTCCCTCACTCATCTCTACCACAAAGATAAATTTAACTCCACTAATTAGTCTTTTGATAACAGTATAGGGAAATGGCCAAAGGCTAATGGGTCGAAGGAGTCCAGCCTTCACTCCCTTCTCTCTGAGCTTATTCACTACTTCCATGCTAAGGCGAGCCATACTTCCATAAGCTATTATAAGTAAATCCGCATCTTTTGCTGCAAAAGACTCATACCTCACTTCCTGGGAACGCATCCTGGCATATTTTTCTTGCAAGTGTCTATTGTGCTCCTCTAAAACTCCTTCCTGCAGGTATAAAGACCTTATTATATTAGCATCTCTTCCCCTGGCTCCACCTATAGCCCATTTCTTACCAGGTATATGTTTGACTCCATTCTTAAACTTAACCCCCTCCATCATCTGTCCTAGAATAGCATCAGCAAGAATCATTATCGGGTTTCTGTATTTATCAGCTAAGTCAAAGGCAAGATAGGTTAAATCAGCCATTTCCTGAACTGAACTGGGAGCCAGAACAACCAAATGGTAATCTCCATGACCGCCACCTCGTGTCGCCTGAAAATAGTCAGATTGGGAAGGTGCTATATTTCCCAATCCTGGTCCTCCCCGCATTACATTGACAACTACGGCCGGAAGCTCAGCTCCAGCAAGGTAAGATATACCTTCTTGCTTCAGACTAATCCCTGGACCAGAGGAAGACGTCATCGTTCTTGCTCCAGCAGACGCAGCACCATAAACCATATTAATAGCTGCCAGTTCACTTTCTGCCTGAAGAAAAATTCCTTCTACTTCTCTCATTCTCTTAGCCATATAGGCGGCTATTTCTGACTGAGGAGTAATAGGATAGCCAAAATAATAGCGACATCCAGCTCTAATGGCTCCTTCTGCCAAAGCTTCATTGCCCGACATTAGAATTCTTTTGTTCATATTTATAGGTCTACCTTCCTACCCATCTTAGAATATCCTGATAAGTCACTAAAAATAACAAGGAAAATAGAATAATAAAACCAATATAATGAACTAACTCTTCTTTTTTAAGATCAAGAGGCTTACCTCTGACTCCCTCTATCAATAAAAAAAGAAGCCTCCCTCCATCAAGAGCTGGAATAGGAAATAGATTAAATAATCCCAGATTTACACTGAGGAAAGCAATAAGAGAAAGGAGAGGGACCATCCCCATCTTAGCACTTTCTCCAATGAATTGTGCGATTCCTACCGGACCGGTAAATTGGGCAGGAACTCTACCTATAATCATTCCCCCCAAAGCGGAGAAAATCGTCCCAGTCAAAACAAATACCCTCTCTGACCCTTTGAGCAGAGAATCCACAAAATTATAGCGAACAAAAGTGGAAGAAGGGGTAATGGTAACCCCTATAGCCATTTTGTCCAGTTGAGGATCAAAAGCAGGCTTTATCTGAATATCAAAAATCCTTCCCTCTCTTTGAATGGTTAATTTCAAATCGTTCTCTATATTCTCTTTTATAGCTACAGATACCCCTTCCCACCCTTCTATCTCTTCCCCATTTATCGCTAAAATTTTATCCCCTGCTAAAAGAGAAACCAAAGCAGCCGGAGAACCAACCTTTACTTCATTAATAACAGCCTCTTCCATATTATAGGCACGAAAACCGATCATAAAGACCACTGAAAAAAGGATAATAGCCACTAGATAATTCATAGCAGAACCAGACAGTAACACTAAAATTCTATTTCTCAAGGGCTTTTCATAAAAACTTCCCGGCAGGTTCCTCTCATCAGATTGCATTCCTCTTATTTTTACAAACCCACCCACCGGGATTAAGGAGAGAGTGTATTCGGTCTCCCCTTTTTTAAATCCTATCAGTTTTGGCCCCATACCAAAGGAAAATCTATCAACCTGCATTCCGAAGCTCTTAGCTAATAAAAAATGTCCCAGCTCATGCGGAATAATGAGAAGAATAAACGTTACCAGCACAAAAATAATGGTCAAAATCATAAAAATACCTCGGACAATTTCCTTCCGTCGCTGTATATCGTCGCTAGTTGCTCGTTGCTAGTATCTCGTAAGGAAAAACCTTAAAATCTACAAAGCAATGCTCTTGACGGAGTACGATTTACGCACTTCTTTCGTAAATATTCATAAAGCACGTATGCTACCGTCATTGCGAGGTTGTTGAAAACAACCGTGGCAATCTCAAGAATTGCAGAGTTTATTCCGACCAGTAAAACCGAGATTCCTTCACTTCGTTCGCAATGACACGGGGTTCACTGAGCACTTACCTTCTTTCTTTTCGAGCGACGAGCGACTAGCAACTAGCAACGAATTTGATATAGTAATAGAAGATAGGAACAGTAAATAAAAGACTATCGAATCTATCCAGAACTCCCCCGTGTCCAGGCAAAATTTTGCCAAAGTCTTTTATTCCTACCTCTCGTTTCAACATAGATTCGAAAAAGTCTCCCATTTGTCCCATTACGCCAATGAGTATACCCAGAAATAAAGTATGGACAAGGGGAAAGAAAAGCCACATTCGAGAAATAAACATAGCCACACAACTTACCAAGAGTGCACCTATAAAACCTTCCCAGGATTTATGTGGGCTCACCAGGGGAAATAATTTATGCTTTCCCCACTTCTCACCTATCAAATAGGCCCCTGTATCTCCCATCCAGGCAGCAAAAAATATAGTGACTACTAACCTTGCTCCCAGAAAAGAAATATCTCTCAAAGATATGATATAACTAAAAAGAAAACTTATATAAAGAATTCCTCCCAATGTTAGAGAGACGTTGACAAAAGCCTGTCGAATTCTAAGATGTATAAATTGCCTCAAACATAAAGAGAGTATGATAAATACTAAAAGAATGGGTAGAACTCCCTCTCCTCTCAAATAGACACCTACCGGTATTAGAAGGCCTAATAATATGCCCTCTGGTAAAAAAATACCTCCTTCTTTTCTGAACCTTTGATAGAACTCAAACAGACTGACCCCAATAATAAGACACACCAGGATGAAAAAAGCCGCTTTGCTCCATAATATCAAAGAAATAAGAACGGGTATGAATCCCACGGCTACCAAAGTCCGTTTTAAAAGCACTTCATTCTTCCTTTATTTTACCAAATCTCCTTTCTCTCTTTGCGTAATCCCTGAGAGCCATAAAAAATTCTTTTTTCCCAAAATCAGGCCAGAAAACAGGAGTCATCCATAATTCTGTATAGGCAATATGCCAGAGAAGAAAATTACTTACTCTATATTCTCCTCCTGTCCTAATCAATAAGTCGGGAGAGGGAAGGTCTTCTAGATATAAATACTGTTTAAATAAGTCTGTGTCTATCTCTTCTACAGCAAGGTTCCCTCTTACTACTTCTTTAATCAGAGTCTTCACTGCGTCTATGATTTCTTCCTGTCCCCCATAGTCTATGGCTAGATTCAAAAAAAAGTCCTTATTGTCTTTAGTCAGACTCATCACTTCTTCTATTTTGTTCTGAAGCGAAGAAGAGAGTCTCCTTCTTCTGCCAATAACCCGGAATCGAGTACCTTTCTTATTTAAATCATCCTTCTCCTTATCTAGATACCTCTTAAACCCAGACATAAGAAAATTTACCTCTCTTGGGGGTCTTTTCCAATTTTGACAAGAAAAAGCATATATAGTAAGAATCTTTACGCCAAAATCTGAACAAAGTTGAGTTATTTCCCTTATTTTCTCCATCCCTGCCCTGTGACCAACGCTACGGGTTAGACCTCTTTTCTTCGCCCATCTGCCATTACCATCCATGATAATAGCTATGTGTTGAGGAAGTTCATCTTTGCAAATATCTATCATTTTCTATCTCTTCACTAAACTGAAAAGAAACTCCGCTTCAGCTACTATCTTTCCATCAACTGAACTAACAGCCTGCACCTTACCGGTGGAGCTTCTTAGATTTAGCACTTTCACTCGGGTTATTAGCTGGTCTCCCGGAACTACCGGCTTTCTGAATCTCGCCTTATCAATCCCTGCAAAATAGGCTAACTTACCTCGATTCTTACTGGCTGACAAAAGATATACTCCAGCTACCTGAGCCATAGCTTCAATAATCAAAGCTGCTGGCACTACAGGATGTCCCGGGAAATGACCCACAAAATAAGGTTCATTTACGGTTATATTTTTCAATCCTACTATTTCCCTCTCCCCTTGCTCTAATATTCTATCCACAAGAAGGAAAGGATACCTATGGGGCAGAACTCTCTCAATATCGTCTATATTCAGAATAGTCCTCTTTTTATTTTTTAACTCTTCTAGCTTCTTAATCAACTTAACATTAAAGAGATGGCCAGACTTTACAGCTATAATATGAGCCTGGATAGGCTTACCTAGAAGATAAAGGTCTCCCATTAAATCCAGTACTTTATGGCGCACAGGCTCGTTGGAAAACCTTAACCCTTCCTTATTAAGAATTCCATTTTTATCAATAACTACCGCATTTTCCAGTGACCCCCCCTTAATAAGGCCTTTTTTTCTTAATTTCTCTACCTCTTCCATAAAACCAAAAGTTCGGGAGGGAGCTATTTCCTGGATAAATACTTTTTCGTCTACAGTAAACTCAGCAAATTGAGATTTAATAGAAGAATCAGGAAAATCTACCGTATAGGTTATTTTTAACCCAGGGTAAGGGAGAACTATCAACCTCTTATCTTCTTCCTCTATCCAGAGAGGTTCATCTATTTTAAAGAATTGACGTGGAAGCCCCTGTTCCACTACCCCTGCTTTTTGAATCAAATCCACAAAGGGAAGAGCACTACCATCGGCTGCTGGAATTTCCTCTCCATCAACCTTAACCAGGACATTATCTATCTCCAGACCAGCCAGCGCTGCCAGAATATGTTCTACTGTCCTGACTCTTACTTCCCCCTCGCCTAAACTGGTCCCACGCATATTACTAACTACCTTATTCACCCGAGCGCTAATTCGAGGAGAATGAGCTATATCCTCTCGGATAAAGACTATTCCTTCTCCAGCAGAAGCAGGAAGTAGAGTCAAGGTGACCTCTTCGCCTAGATGCAGTGCTACTCCTCTGTAGGAAATGGTTCTTTCAATAGTTTTCTGAAGTGACATTACCTATTTATCCTTTACTCTTTCTTCTAATTTTTTCAGTCTCTCTACCAACTGAGGTAAACGGTCAATAAGAGCCTTTATCCTCTTTTGTCTATGATGTGGCCTTGCTGGGAAACCAGAAACAATAGAACCAGGTGCTATATTCTTGGTAACCACTGACTTGGCGGCAACTATACTATCATTTCCAATGGTTACGTGTTCAGTCACTCCAGCTTGACCAGCCATAACCACTCCGTCTCCTAGAGTCGAACTCCCCGAGATACCTACCAGGGCTACTATAGCAACATTTTTGCCCAGAGTAACATTGTGCGCTATATGAACTAGATTATCGATTTTAGACCCGGAACCTATACTTGTCTCTCCTATAGTCGCCCTGTCTATAGTCACATTAGCCCCCATCTCTACTCTATCCTCAATCACTACTCTGCCTGCTTGAGGTATCTTATAATATGAGCCATCCTCCTTCCTGACAAATCCAAAACCATGCGAGCCTATAACTGTTCCCGAATGGATTATTACCTCCCCTCCTATAACCGTATCGTCGAGAACAGTCACCCTGGGGAAGAGAAGACTATTTTTTCCTATAACCACTCTATTTCCTATATATACTCCAGAACTTATGTAGACACCTTCCTCTATTTTTACTGCATCGCCTACCACTACATAAGCGCCCAAAGTTACTTTTTTATCTATTCTTGCATCTTTGCCTATTATAGCTGTGGGATGGATCCCAGAGAATTTTCGTACTTGAGGATAAAAAACTTCCAGAATTTGAGCAAAGGCTAAACGAGGATTTCTGGCTCGAAGTGTAGGCTTAGAAAAATCTCCAACCCCCGGAGAAACAATAACTGCCGAAGCCTGTGACTTCTTAGCTTCACAAAGGAATTTTTCAGAAACAGCCAGGGTAATTTCACCCTTCTTGGCCTCTTCCACCTTAGCTACGCCTTCTATTATTACTCCTCCATCTCCTTCAACTTTGCCTTGTACAAGTCTTGCTAATTCTTCTAAAGTTTTTTTCATGGCAACAACCCGTAT
>JAUWRE010000034.1 GCA_030610725.1 Candidatus Aerophobota bacterium
TTTCTCATCCTGAGAAAACTGAGCCTTTATTATTCCCTCAACTTCCTTTGAGCTGAGGAGGCTACTTTCTCTTATCCTCTTTCTTCGAGTTTCATAGGATGCGTTAACTACAATAACTTTATCCACCAGACTATCCCAACCTGTCTCCAAAAGTATAGCGGCGTCTATTATGATTATGCGGGCCTCACTAAGGGTAATTTTTCTCTTCATTTCACTGGATATCAAAGAATGGATAATAGAGTTGAGCTCCTCTAGTCTTTTCCTGTCCTGAAAAACTATTTTCCCCAGTTTTCTTCTTTCGATTTTTCCCTCTTTGTCTAATACGGAATTGCCAAAATTCCTGACAATGCTCTCCCTCACCTCTTTTTTTTCAAGAAGACTATGTCCCACTTTGTCTGCATCAATAATCTCTGCTCCCAACTCCTGAAACATTCTGGCTACGGTACTCTTACCAGAACCAATGCTTCCGGTAAGACCAAGAACCAGGCGGCTTTCCCAATCTTTTAAAATTTCCTTGGCTCTTCTTAAAGCCCTGCCTCGATGACTGATTTTCCCTTTCTCTTTTAAGCTCATCTGAGCAGAGCTCCTGCCAGAGCCTTCAGGTTCAAATAGTGGGTCATAACCAAAACCATTACTACCTACCATCTCAGGAAGGATTGTCCCTTTACAAACTCCCTCCACTACCCTTTCCTTATTGCCCTCACTGATAGCTATGGCACATCTGATAGTTGCCTTGCGTTTGTCAAGAGAAACTCCTTGCAGAAGTGAGAGAAGCTTTAGATTATTATCCTCATAAGAGGCTTCTTGGCCAGCAAAACGAGCAGAGAGAACTCCTGGTGCTCCTCCTAAGGCTTCTACCTCCAACCCAGAATCATCAGCTAAAGATAGTTTCCCGCTAAACTTAGCTATGGTTCTGGCTTTTTTGAGAGCATTGTCATAAAAACTGTCTTCATCTTCTTCAACATCAGGAAAATTAGGGAAATCCTTCAAAGTGAGTATTCGCAATTTCAGTTCTCTTAAGGCATCCTTAATTTCTTTAATCTTGTCCAAATTTTTTGTAGCCAAAACCAGGTCCACTCTTAAATCTCCAATACTTCCTTTTGAAGTTTTATAAGCCTTTCTATTCCCTTACCAGCTAAATCAAGGAGTTCATTAAAATCATCCCGGGAAAAGGAAGTACCCTCTCCACTAGCTTGAATTTCTGTCAAATCCCCCTTTTCTGTCATCACCACATTCATATCCAGACTAGCTTTAGAGTCTTCCTGAAAGCAGAGGTCTAATAACTTTTCTCCCCCACTGATTCCCACGCTAACAGCTGCCTGAAAGTCCCCAATTATCGACCCTTCTACTATTCCCTTCCTTCTGAGCCATCTATCTACACCCATTAAAGCAACAAAGGCTCCGGTAACGGAGGCACACCTTGTCCCTCCGTCTGCCTGGATAACATCGCAATCGACCCAAATAGTACGTTCTCCCAATTCAGTCAAATCTACTACTGCTCGTAAAGATCTGCCAATCAGCCTCTGAATCTCATAGGATCTACCCCTCTTCTGTTCCCTTTCCCGAAGAATCCGATTAGGGCTGGAATAAGGAAGAAGGCTATACTCTGCGGTGAGCCACCCCTGCCCTACTCCTCGCAGAAAAGGAGGAACCCTCTCCTCCACCATAGCCGCACAAATCACCTTTGTATTCCCTAGACTTATCAGAGCAGAACCCTGGGCGTACTTAACGTACTCCTTTTGAATGACTACTTTCCGTAGTTCATCAGCTAATCGTCCATTTTTTCTCATAATTATCCTTTCAACAAATATAGCGCATAGCGTTTAGCGGATAGCCTATAGTAAAAAACAAAAAAATCAAAAATTATAAGGAATAAAGAAACAACGAACGGTAAACCGGTTACCCCCCTCTCCCTTCCCTCTCCTCCGTAGGGAGAGGATTGAGGTGAGGGGAAAAAGGAAATTCCTATATTATCAGATTAATCATCTCTGGGAGGTTTTTTGTAAGAAAAAAGACGATCTAGAAAAACCCCCACTTTTCTTGCTGCATCAAAAATACCTCCTAGAGAAATCCCTAGAAGCACAAGGATAAATATTAAAACTAAAGGCCAGGCAAAGATCAAAAGTAAGGCTATTGCCAAACCGCTTAGCCCACCAATAACCTTGCCCCGATTCCGTTTTAGAGAGCGCCACATCCAAATTCCTTTTTAGTTCTTTCTTTTTCTCAAAAAAGTAGGAATGTCTAAATTATCCTCATAAACTCCTAAATCTAACTCGCTCTGATAGGGCCCTTCTGCTCTTTTTCTACCCACTCCGCTAATAGTCTCCTCTGCCACTGCTATAAAAGCAAGTGACACCTCGCTGGATAAATTCTCATCTATAGCCACACCAAAAATAATCTCGCTGCCAGGAGAGACAGCTTCTTTTATAACCAGGGCAGCCTTTTCCACTTCAGATAAACTCAAATTCTTCCCACCTAGAATATTGAATAGTACTCCTTTAGCTTTCTTTAAGGAAATCCTTTCCATTAAAGGAGAAGAAATAGCCTGTTTGGCTGCATCTTTAGCTGCTCCTTGTCCCTTTGCTCTCCCGATGGCCATTTGAACATGACCTTTCTTCTGAAGAAAGGCTTTGAAGTCGGCAAAATCTATGTCTATTAAACCGGGATGCAAAAGCAAATTGTCCAGAACATGGATAGCTTTCCCCATAATTCCGTCTATTCGCCCAAATCCTTCTTGCAAAGATAAATCTTTCTCCGGATTACCCAGCAGAACGTCATTAGGAATAATCATCAAAGCATCGACTGCCTTTTCCATCTCCTGAATACTCTTCTCAGCCAAGGAAACTCTTTTCTCTCCTTCAAAATCAAAGGGAAGGATGGCAAACCCCATAGTCAAACTACCGAGCTCTTTGGCTAATTGACCTATTACAGGAGAAACTCCTGTACCGGTACCTTTTCCTAAGCCAAAAACAAGGCAAATAAGGTTTGCTCCCTGCACTATTTGCTTGATTCTTTCCTTTTCTTCCAGAGCAATTCGCCTCCCCATTTCCGCATCACCGCCTACTCCCCACCCCCCGGTGATAGTAGCTCCTAACTGTAGTCTCTTCTTCGTCTTACATTTTTCCAGGCACCTCAGGTCAGTATTAACAGCAATAGATTCCATCCGCGCCGGAAAAGAGGAACTTATACGAGATAAAATATTGCAACCAGCTCCCCCTATTCCCAAAACCTTTATTTGAACAAAAGAGGGCTTTGTGGCTGATATAGATGAAGACTTGGAAGAAGCAGACTCAAATTCAATCATTCAAGCCCCATATTTGGTTCATAGTTCATTGTTCATAGTTCATTGACTTAAACCAAAAGTGCAAACCCAAGAAACATAGCTAATATCTCGTTCATAGTTCGTTGTTCATAGTTCATTGACTTAAACCAAAAGTGCAAAGCTAAAGACCATAATTCATACCTAGTTCGGGCCCCCTCACCTTAATCCTCTCCCCTGCAGGGAGAGGAGAGTGTTGTTTTTGTCGATGAACAATGAACTATTTTAGAATTGCTCTAAAAATCGAAGGTCATTCTGAAAGAATAGACGAATATCATCGATACCGTATTTTAACATACAAATCCGGTCTGGTCCCATACCAAAGGCAAACCCCTGGTATTTTTCTGGATCGTAGCCAACCTTCTTGAATACCTCCGGATCTACCATGCCTGCTCCCAATATCTCTAGCCATCCCTTACCCGAACATACTCTACACCCTGAGCCTTTACACATAATGCAACTAATATCTACCTCAGCGCTGGGCTCAGTAAAAGGGAAAAAACTGGGACGAAAACGAAGTTTTGTGTCTCTGCCAAACATTTGGTGAACAAAGTAGGTAAGGGAGCCTTTTAAGTCGGAAAAAGTTATTTTCTTATCCACCGCTAACCCTTCTATTTGATGAAACATAGGAAAATGGGAGGCATCAACAGCATCACGTCGATAACATCTACCTGGAGCGATTATACGAATAGGAGGAGACTCCTTCTGCATCACTCTAATTTGCACCGGCGAAGTCTGAGTTCGTAAAAGATAGTTATCATCTAAATAGAATGAATCCTGTTCATCTCTGGCTGGATGGTAACGAGGCATATTCAAGGCTTCGAAGTTATAATACTCTGTCTCTATCTCTGGGCCACTTACTACACGAAAACCCAATCCAATGAAAATGCTCTTAATCTCTCGGATAGTCTGGGTAATAGGATGTAATCTGCCCAGAAGAGGCTTTTTTCCAGGAAGAGTTATATCAATATATCCTTCTATTTCTTTCTTTTCTATCTCCTTCTTTTTTTCCTTAATCTCCTTTTGTATAAATTGCTTTAGTTTGTTAACTAGCCCGCCTATAAGAGGTTTATCTTCAGGAGGAAGGTCTTTCAGGTTTCTTAGAATGTGAGTAACTCTCCCCTGTTTCCTTCCTAAAAACTCAATCCGTACCCCATCTAACTCTTTCTCATCTTTAGCCTGTCTGATTTTCTTCTCTGCTTCATCTTTGAGTTTTCCCAGATCCTCTTTCATTTATTATTCCTCTGTCGATAGACTAATCTATTAATAGCATTAATATAAGCCTTAGCACTAGCCTCAATGATATCGGTACTCGCTCCTTTCCCAGTAATAAGGTCCCCTTCCCCCTTAACCTTAATCATAACCTCACCCAAAGCATCCTTTCCTCCTGTCACCGAATGAATAGAATAATCCACTAAAGCTAATCTTATCCCTGTAATTCTGTCTATAGCTTTGTAAGCAGCATCAACCGGCCCATCACCGCAAGCTGCTTCCTGGAACATCTCGCCCTTCTTTTTCACTCTAACGGTAGCCGTAGAAAGAATTTTGTTGCCGGTGACAGTATGAATATAGTCAAGGGTATAGACTTCCGGAATTTCTGATATCTTCTCTTCTACGATAAATACAAGATCTTCATCATAAATATTCTTTTTCTTGTCTGCAAGCTCTTTAAAAGCTCCAAAGGCTAACTCCAATTCTTCATCCTTTAGTAAAAATCCGAGTTCCTTGAGTCTTTCTTTGAAAGCATGCCTTCCTGAAAGTTTACCCAAAACCAACCCCTCTCCTTTCACACCAATTGAAGAGGGGCTCATTATCTCAAATGTAGCTGCCTTTTTAAGTACTCCATCCTGATGAATGCCAGATTCGTGCCGAAAAGCATTTTCACCCACAATTGCTTTGTTAGGCTGGACAAAGATGCCTGTAAGGCGAGATACAAGACGACTTGTTCGGTAAATCTGCTGGGTATGGATAGAGGTAGAGAAAGAGAAGAAATCCTGCCTTGTCTTTAGAGCCATTACTACCTCTTCCAAGGAGGTATTACCTGCCCTTTCTCCAAGTCCGTTTATGGCGCATTCTATTTGTCGGGCTCCCTTCTTTACCGCCGCAAGAGAATTGGCAGTAGCCATACCCAAATCATCATGACAGTGAACACTAAGAATAGTCTCATTTATACCAGGTACTTTCTCCATTATTCTTTGAATTAGATTCCCAAATTCCTCAGGAGCAGAATATCCCACTGTATCAGGAATATTAATCACTCCTGCTCCTTCATTGATTACTGCCTCAATCACCTCACATAGAAACACAAAGTCACTTCGAGTAGCATCCATAGGGGAAAACTCTACTTTAGAAGTATACTCTCGAGCCAATTTTACCGCTTTGCGTGCTAATTGCAACACCTGTTGGGGACTCTTGTTAAGCTGATACTTCATATGAATAGGAGAAGTGCCAATGAAAGTATGCACTCTTCCATTCTTGGCTTTTTTTAAAGCCTCTCCAGCCCGCTCGATATCAAAGGGAAGAGCACGGGCTAAAGCAGCAATAACAGGAACACTAACCTCTTGAGTAATTCGTCTTACTGCTTCGAAATCTCCCGGAGATGTAGCTGGAAAACCCGCTTCGATAACATCCACTCCTAGTTTTTCCAACTGTCTGGCTATCTCCAACTTTTCTCTAACAGTAAGGCTTGCTCCAGGAGTTTGTTCTCCATCTCGCAGAGTTGTATCAAAAATAAATACTCGCTCCATCAACCTCTCCCTCGCATTATCTACCTACTAAAAGCAGGACAATCTCGTATTGCGTATATCGTATATCGTATTGCGCAATACGCATCACGCACGACGCAATCCGAAAAACTAAGATTGCTTCACTTCGTTCGTGATGACAGGGTCCACTGAATATTTACAGTTCAATTAACCACAAGCGATTCACCAGCTCTGTTGTGCGTCGTGTGTGAATAGTAGTGTACTGCGTGTTTAAAGGTCTTCGACGATATACCATATACGATATACTAGATACGGACATTTGTCCCGAGGTCTTTTGTAATATAACATAGAGAAAGAAAAAGTCAAAATACTGGCTATTTTAAAGCCTCTCTGAGTTTTGCGATTCCCTTTTTAATTCCCAAATGGGGGTGGAAAATACTGGAGGTGCCGCATACCAGAATATTAGCTCCTGCTTTGACCATCACCGGAGCATTAGCAAAACTCACATTTCCATCTACAGCAATATCTATCTTAAGACCTTTTTTCTCAATTACCTCCCCCAGTTTCTCAATCTTAGATATAGTAATCGGAACAAGCTTCTGACCAGCAAAACCTGGATTAACCGTCATTATCAGTACCTGAGAAAGCTCTTCCAGGATGTAGTCCAATCGATAAAGGGGAGTTGCTGGATTAAGAGCCACTCCTGCTCTCGCCCCATTTTCCTTTATCAATTGAATCGTTCTATTCAAATGAGAACAGGCCTCCACGTGAACTGAAACTAAGCTACTACCTGCTTTAGCAAAAACAGGAACGTACCTGGCAGGCTCTTCAATCATCAAATGGGTGTCAAAGGGCAGGGTAGTTATCTTTCTTAATGACCGTAATATGCCTGACCCAAGAGTAAGATTAGGAACAAAGTGTCCATCCATAATATCAAAATGCAAATAGTCAACTCCCCCCTCTTCTAATAACTTGATATCTTTCTTTAGACAAGAAAGGTCCGCACACATAACCGAGGCTGATAATTTTGTTTTCACCTGTCCCCCTCTGCGATGAAATTCTCTGCCACACTCATATTATATGAATTTTATCTCCCTGGTCAAATTTGACACTCAATTACCCATTTGATAGGATAGAACGAAAGATCAAGATTAATAGCAAGAATAAAAGGAAGTATCTTTTGAAGAAGAAATTTTATGTAACTACTCCTATCTACTACGTTAATGATATCCCTCACATAGGACATGCTTATACTACGGTAGCTGCTGACGTCCTGGCTAGATATAACCGGCTCAAAGGACATAGCGTATTCTTTCTTACCGGAACCGATGAGCACGGAAACAAAATTGCCCAGGCAGCTAAGAAAGATGGAATAACCCCTGCTGAGCTAGCTGGCAGAATGGCAAGTCGATTCAAAAATCTCTGGAAAAATCTGAACATTTCCTACAATGACTTTATTCGCACTACCGAGCCCCGACATACTGAAGTAGTAAGGACGATATTCAAAAGACTGTATGAACAAAATGACATTTACAAGGGAACCTATAAGGGGTGGTACTGCACTCCCTGCGAGAGTTTCTGGCTGGAATCACAACTGAAACAAGAAAGATTCTGTCCTGAATGCGCCAGAGAAGTACAAAAGATAGAGGAGGAAAGTTACCTTTTGAGATTGTCCAAGTATGAAAAACCTCTTCTGAAATACTTTGAAGCTCACCCTTCTTTTGTCCTTCCTGCTACCAGAAGAAACGAGGTGGTCCAATTCATTAAGGGAGGGTTGAAAGATATTAGTTTTACCAGATTAAGATTGGATTGGGGGATTCCCTGCCCGATAGAAGAGAAACACTCCATTTATGTATGGGTTGATGCTCTTATTAACTACATCTCCGCTCTGGGATATAGTATCAACAAAGAGAAATTCTCTCTTTTTTGGCCGGCAGATGTCCATCTAATCGGCAAAGATATTCTAAGATTTCACGCGGTAATCTGGCCAGCTATCCTGATGGCTCTAGGAATAGAACTTCCCCGGATGGTCTTCGCCCATGGCTGGTGGCAAATAGAGGGAGCAAAGATGTCTAAATCTAAAGGAATCGTCGTAGACCCAGAGGAGATAATAAGTAAATACGGAACAGATTCTCTGCGTTATTTTCTCCTGCGAGAAGTTCCTTTTGGGGAGGATGGCAATTTCTCTACTTCTCTTTTCATAAAGCGGGTAAACAGTGACCTTGCCAATGATTTGGGAAACTTGCTTAACCGAACTATCCCGCTGGTAATAAGATATTGCCAGGGAAAGGTCCCTCCATTCTACCAAGATGGGGGAGAACTAAAAGAAAAGATAGGGAAAGTCTTCTCTGGATTGGATTCAGCAATGAATGTCCTTGCTTTCTCGCAGGCTCTGTCAAGTATCTGGGAAATAGTGAAATTATCCAACCTTTACATAGATAAAAATGCTCCCTGGCAATTAGCAAAAGAAAAAAATAAACAGAAAGAACTCCATAATACTCTCTAT
>JAUWRE010000035.1 GCA_030610725.1 Candidatus Aerophobota bacterium
TAAAACTCTTCACAATTGCCTCAGAGATTACTAAATCATCTAACATTATTCTCCTCCCCTATTGTTTTTTAATTTTTATGACTTACAGCTCAATGTTTTTCTGGATATATTCGAGCATAGCCAGTACTGGCAGTTATAGTAATGGTATGCCATCTTTCACTCTCTTTCCCTCTTAGATAGATAGAGCCAGACTCTGCTGTTCCCTGAGGATAGAAAGAAATGCCAGAATCATCCGGATTATCGAACTCCACTATCCCGTCTTCTTCCTGCATCTTGTTAAACTCGGGATCGGCAAAAACTATATTTTCCTGAAGAGAGCGTCTTTCTCCTTCTATGTTGCCTTCTTTATCCTCCAGCCAATACCTGCTTCTGTATGGATCAAAAACAACCATATACTCTTTTCTTTTGGTAATGGCCAAGCGTCGAGCCCACCTTAAGGTAGAGACAATATCCTCTGCTGAAGACTCCAGGTTAGTCCTGAAAAGAAAATTGCTGACAAAAGGAACAGATATAGAGACAACTGTCCCTATAATAGCCAGGACTATAATCAATTCTATTAGAGTATAGCCGCATCTTCTATCACTGCCCAATTGCTCAATTTCCTCTCCACCAGTTGTTGATATATTTATCATTCCTCTCTTATTCTTTTGAATAATAGGTCGCTGTCCCTATTTAAGCTCTCAACAAAAGATTCTGGAGAAGAACTCCGGAACACCTTTGATGCCTAAGTTGATGCGAAACAGGGCTCCCGCACTAGCTCCTTCTTCTCTCCTATTATTGCCACCCGCCGTTGTGACGTATATATCAGTGTAATCCTTCCCGCCAAAGGTCACACTTGAGATCTTCTTTACCGGAAAATGGATGCGTCGTTCCTCACTACCATCGGGTGAGTAACGGACCAGGCAACTGCCACCCCAACGGGCAGACCACAGATAACCCTCTGCATCTACGGTCATCCCGTCCGGGGCCCCTTCTCCTTCTGGAACAACAATGAACGTATTTTGATTGCTGATAATCCCGCTATTCTGGTCGTAGTCAAACACATAAATTGCACGTTTGGAAGTATCAGTATAGTACATACGCTTACGGTCCGGCGTAAAGCCCATCCCATTTGAAATACCGATTCCGTCCAATAGTTTGATTAACTCACCGTCTGTGTGGAGCTGATACAAACGAGCCAATCTATCCTTAGTTGGCATTGTACCGCAAAAGACGCGTCCTCCAGGATCGGCAATCACATCATTGAAGCGGGAATCTCGCTCATCAGGAATCTCCTCAAGCACATCAATCAATTCACCATTTCGCCAGACCTTAACGGCACCCCTGGCCATGAACAGCAACAGAGTTCCCTCAGCCTGAATAGTGAATCCACCTACAACCTGGCCATGGTAAAACTGCTCATGCTCGCCGGTGCTGGGATCATAGCGAAACATACGGCCGGTAGGGATGTCAGTCCAGTAAAGTTGCTTCTCAATCGGATGCCATAATGGGTTCTCGCCGCAAACACATTGATAATCAGCAATTAACTCTGGTTTCACGCTAATTCTCCTTTAAATAGCTTTTTCTTGCTTTCTTATCTATTTCAGCCGTTCTCTATATTCCTCTCTTATTCTTCTAAATAATAGGTCGCTGTCCCTATTAAAAACTACCAGTTATTGATATCATCTTCCAGGTAGCCGTTAGATGAACCCGGCCCATTAGGATCGAGTTCATCTATAAACCCATCTTCATCATCATCTGTCTCATTCTGACAATAATACCCATCAATAAATTCATTCCCTGAGATATCATCACTGCCTGTCTTTCCGTCTCGACCCTTACAATAAATGTCATAACTACTTCTATTGTGGAAAGGAGGGGTGGTAAGAAGATTTTTGTCCAGGTTAGCCCTATAAGAATAGACATGAATACGATCGTCCTTTCCTTTATGCCAGGGATCCAATAGTTCACCATAGCTATTCACCTGGTTGTCATTGAATTCCATATAGGGACCTTTTTTCTTGGAATCATCATCAGTATAGCTAGCTGGAGCTAAAGATAAAGCCTCTCTTAGAGAAGCTGAACCGTTGTTATCAGGAGGATAGAAACCATGGTCAATCTTATACATACTTATAGCTGTTTGCAGTTGGGCAATGAAAGACTTTGCTGTTGCTCTTTTTGATTTCTCTGTAGCTTGAAGGAAATTAACCACTGCTAAACTGGATAAAATAGCAATTATGGCTACTACTATTAAGAGCTCTATCAGGGTAAAACCCTCTTTTCCTGGACTGTCCATGAACATATTGAGAGGGGAAACATCCCCCCTCAACGGCCCGATCGGCAAAGCCGACTCTCGCTTGGCTCGAGCAAGTCGGGCCTGCTCCCCCCTGTTTAACCCAAAGGAATTATTCAAATTCCGATACTTCAAAATATGCCCCCTATGGTGAAGAAAAGCTTAGCTCCTCTTTCCTCTCCATCTAAAGGCCAGGCTAAACCCAACCTTAGAACTAAAGAATATTTACCAAAGGGAATAATTCTCAGGCGCAATTCCGCTCCTATATCTTGTTTTAGCTCTATATCTTCTTTCTGCCTGTCTTCAGCGCCCTCTCCCCAGATACATCCTGCATCAAAGAATAGAGCGCCTCCCAGACGGTCAATATAGAGAAAGGGAGAGCCTCCCAGCATCTTCAGCCACAAGAACCTGTACTCAAGGGAAGTGAAAATAAGGTTCTCTCCTATTTGAGAATTAGTGGGATATCCCCGCAAATCAGAAATTCCTCCTAAAGAGAGTAAGACTTTGGGAAAACTTAACCTATTATCCACTCTTTTAGCTAAAATTCTCAGAGCTAGACTATTGCCATTAGAAAATTTTGTATATCCTCTTCCATCTATACTAAAAGCAGTGTATTCTAAATCACTACCCAGCCCCCTACTAGAATACTCAACTCCTGCCTGTACTCTGATGCCTTCTTGACTGAGATCCGGGTCACACACGGGAACTAAGTCAACAAACTCCCAAACAGTGCTTATGTTGTTTGCCTTCCCCTGCCAGGTTTCGAGCCCACCCGATGAAGTAAGAAAGGGAGTGTCCACCCATTGATTAGAATAGCTCACCCCTAATCCCTGTCTATTATCTATCTGATAGACTAGACCAAGACTCTGCCCTTCCAGCTCCACTTGATGTAATTCTCCCCGGGAGAGACTATAGTATTTCTCACGGTATAAATTAAGCCAAAAAGTGGGAAGAAAACTTCGGTTGAAATAGACTATATCGTACTGGAATTCTTGGCCTATAAGAGTAGAGAAGTAAAGATTATGTCTTTCCAAAACATCTGAGGCAGACCCTTCCAGGGAAAAGAAGAACCCCCGCTCAGAAAAAGAGAACCAGGGAAGAATATAATCCAGTCTAAACTGAGGCCTGTAAGGAAAAGAAGGGTAAGCTACCTCCTTTTTACTGATAAACTCCGTTAGAGAATCTTTCTCTGATGGGGCAAAAGTCAATTCTTCTTCCGGAACAGTCAGCAATCTTCCTGGCAAAGCTCCCAGAGAAAAAAGATAAAGAGAAAACCTTCCTTCCTTGTAAGCAGAGAGAACAACTTTTTTTCCATCAGGAGATATAGCTGGCTCAAAGACTCCTCCCTTTACCTCGGTATACTGCCTGAATTCTTTCCTTTCTGGATGGAGTGAATAAAGATTAAATACACCATCTTTGCCATTGGAGATGAAGTAAATCTTCTCCCCCTGAGGAGAAAATATAGGACAGCGATTATCTGCTTCATCCAGAGTAAGACAAGTAAAAGTTTTGTCCTTTAATTGTAAAAGATAGATATCTCTTTTCCCTTTTCGAAAAGAGACAAACACTATTCTTTCCCCATCGGGAGAGAAAGAAGGAGAGAAGTTTTGCACTAATCCATCATCATCATAGGTTAAAGGAGACACTTCATTACTATGGATATCCAGAAGATAGAGATTGGAGTTTCCCCCTTGCTGCTTTACAAACACTATTTTTTCCCCATGGGGAGAGAAAGATGCCTGGTCTGCCCTTAAACCATAGGTTAAACGTTCTTCCTTATTCTTCTCAATATCAAATAGATATAAATCTGACAAAAAGGTGCCTTTGGGAGAATAAAATTTTGTCTTAGAATATAGAATTCTTTTCCCATCAGGAGAAAAAGAAACAAAAGGATTAATCCCTCTCTTTAACCTTTTCACCTCTTTACTATTAATATCCATAAGATAAAGGTCGAAAATAGCATAGTCATACCCCCGATTGGAGGCAAAGGCGAGCATGTCTCCTGAAGGCGAGAAAACAGGATGTTGATTTCGTCTGCCCTGATAAGTTAAAGGCTCTCCCTCCTTAAGAGAATCATCATAGAAATCCTCTTTTCCCTTATATCTTTCTCTTATCCATTCCCGCCATTCAGAGTAAAGAAGAAAAGAGTCTTTACCCAGGATTTCTTCTAAAGTCTGATTAAAACTCAAAAAGTGAGAAGTAGGATAAAAGGCCAACC
The DNA here is from genome assembly GCA_030610725.1 of Candidatus Aerophobota bacterium. Taxonomy (GTDB): domain Bacteria; phylum Aerophobota; class Aerophobia; order Aerophobales; family AE-B3A; genus AE-B3A. Next base: position 4,491 of record JAUWRE010000035.1, read on the forward strand.
CGTCTGAGGCAAGAGCAAACTCTGTGCTAAACTGAAAAAGAGGTTGACCACGAAGATGGGCTAATATCCTGGCTATTTTATCCTTTCCATAATGATCAAAAATATAGCGGACAAGACTATCTGATTGGTAGTAACCAGAGGTTCTTCCCCATCCCTCAAAGAAATAGAAAGCCCCCAGGCTGCCCTCAGACATAATCTCTTGTCTCTCTACCTCATCCCTCAGTACCATCTCTTTCAAAGAATGCCACTCCTCTGCCTGGTATTGAGCTAATCCTTCTATAAACCACATAGGCAAAGTTAAATTAGCCATTAATCGCCGCAGGGGGAAAAGGGATTCCTCAATGGCAGCAAAAGTAACTAGATGAGTAAACTCATGAGCAACAACCTGTCTTGCCCAGGACAGATTTCCACTGGTTCCTTCAGGATGCCATCGAGCTCGAATAACGATTTTAGCAGGCAAAATGGAGGTATAACCTCCTGTATTATCGCTATAATTTTCCACAATAACGGGAGTCTCTTGGCGTGGCTGGTATCCCAAGTCAGATGTAACAGAGGGGTATATTTCTTCGGCAACCCTGGCTACCTGTTGAGCGAAAGTTTCTTCCTGCTGATGATAGTAAATAAGAAAATGAGGAGACTGGATTACTTTCCAGTGAAGCTCGGGATGGTTAAAAGCAAAAGAAAAGGAATTAACTCTGGCTAGAAATATAAAAAGAAAAAAAAGAGCTATTACCCTACCTTTTCTAATGAAGTCTTTTTTCAATCCTGCTCTCTCTAAAGAATCTTGGCAACTTTAACCTTTACCTCCCTCACATTTTCAATTCCTACAGTATTATTAAGATAATTCTTTACCACTGTCTGGAGTTCATCTATTAAGCGAGGAATCTCTCCTTGACCCTGGGCAGAAAGGGTCAGATAAACATCTACCCCCTCCTCCGCCAATTTAATATCTGCCTTGATGTCCTCGACTCCTTCTACTCCCTTGCCTATCCGTTGGATAAATCCGCAAATTGCCTTCTGAGAAATTTCCATTTCACCCAGAGGATTTTTTAAAGAAACAACCGCACTCTCTCTTTTTTTCCTGGTAAGCAAAGGCAAGGCAATACTCAAAACAAATAGAAACCCGAACAGGCAAATAAAAATTCCTTTAGTTAATAATTGCTGTTCAAGAGCAGTAAGAGCTCCTAGAATAGCAAACCTGGGGATTATCTCCAGCGAAATGAAGAATCCTGCCAGAGACAACAGAGCCAGAGTGACCACAATTATTCCCCATAGTATCCTTTTACAAACTCTCATCTTAGCCTCCTTATTTATGAAATATGTTTGATTCCTTTTATTTTTATGTTAATTTTAGCCACTGGTTTATCGAGAACTCTTTGCACTTCTTGCTTCACTTTTTTCTGAGTTTCCTCTACCAACTGAGGGATAGCATTTCCTTCTTTAATAATTAACTCAAGGGAAATCCCTATTCCTTCCTGCAAATATTCTATCTTAATCCCCTCTCCCCACAGACCTCTCTTGACAGCATAAATTCCTTCCACCTCATTGAGGGCTTTCTTGATAAGCCCGCTGATTACCTTCCTATCAACTTCATAACTCTCTTCCTTATTTTGGCTCTCTTTCTGCTGATTAGTCATGAAAAACCTCTTTCATTAGTTTTTCTTCCACAAAGTTAGTATAGAAATCGCCTTTTCTAAAATGTTCGTTTTCTAATACATATTGATGAAAGGGAATGGTCGTTTTTACTCCTTCAATAACAAATTCCTCTAAAGCCCGTTTCATTCGAACTATTGCCTCTTCTCTATCTCTCCCCCAGGTAATAAGCTTGGCTAGTAAAGAATCATAAAAGGAGGGAATACGATAACCGGAAAAAATATGGGTATCTATCCTAATGCCCGGACCACCAGGAAGATGGAAAGAACTAATCTTTCCTGGACAAGAGATAAAATTCCTTGCTGGGTCCTCTGCATTAATACGACACTCCAGGGAAACTCCTTCCATCTTTATATCTTTCTGATTATAAGGAAGGTTCTCTCCACTGGCGATTCTAATTTGATCCTTAACTATATCTCTGCCAGTAACCATCTCCGTTACCGGATGTTCTACCTGAAGTCGGGTGTTCATCTCCATAAAATAGAATCTCTTTTTTTCATCTACCAAAAATTCCACTGTTCCCGCCCCTCTATAACCAAGTTCTTTGGTTACTCTAACAGCAATTTCTCCCATCTCTTTTCGCAAAGATTCATCCAGGACAACAGAGGGAGACTCCTCTATTAGTTTCTGATACCTTCTCTGAATGGAACAATCTCTCTCTCCAAAGTGAAGAGCTTTGCCAGAGCCATCAACTAATACCTGGAACTCAATATGCCTTGCTTTATCCAGGTATTTTTCCATGTATAGGCCTGACCTCCCGAAGGAAGTTTTCGCCTCCTGCTGAGCCAAATCAAAGAGAACATCCATATCCTTCTTTTCCCAAACTGCGCGCATACCTCTGCCTCCCCCTCCTGAAACAGCTTTTAGAATTATGGGGTAGCCAATACGCGCAGCCAATCTAGAAGCCTGAGATCTATTTTCTACTATTTCTTCCAGGCCAGGAATTATAGGAATACCCTTTTGAGCTAAAGTATTACGAGCCTCTACTTTATTTCCCAATTTTCTGATTACTTCCGGAGTAGGTCCAATAAACTCTATACCTGAAGAACGACAGACCTCAGCAAATTGTTCATTTTCGGCTAAAAAACCATATCCGGGATGAATAGCTTCTGCTCCCGCTATTTCAGCCGCACTGATTATACGAGGAACATTAAGATAGCTCTCCGCTGGTTCCTGAGGACCAACACAAATAGCCTCATCAGCAAACTTTACTGGAAGGGAGTGTTCATCTTCTTTAGAGAAAACCGCCACTGTTTCTACTCCCAGCTCCTTACAAGCTCTTATTATACGAAGAGCGATCTCGCCTCGATTAGCAATAAGAATTCTACTAAACACCTATTCTCCTTCTTCTATCAAAAACAACTCCTGGTCATATTCCACAGGATGTCCATTCTTTACCGTAATTTCTTTGATTTTACCCTCAACATCCGAGGTTATCTCATTCATCACTTTCATAGCCTCAATAATACAGAGAGTCTCTCCCACTTCCACCCTGTCCCCTACCTCTGCAAAAGGTTCCTCTTCTGGAGAAGGGCTTCTATAAAAAGTTCCCACTAAAGGCGAATTCACAGAAAAGAATTTTTTCCCTTCCTTCTCTTTCTTCCTTTTCCTTTCCTTCTCTTCTATTCTCTTATCTTCAATAATAGAGTCACTCTTTCTCTCAGCAATGGCACCTTTTTCTTTTCTCCCTTTAGTTAATCTGAATCTAGTCTTCCCCTCCTCTATTTCTAACTCAGAAAGAGAAGAGGATTCGAAAATTTTAATGACTTTCTTAAGCTGCTTAATGTCCATTGTTTAATCCCTTTTCTCTGGAGTAAACCTTATTTCTGAGATTGCTTCGGGATTTCATCCCTCGCAATGACGTGCTTCACTGAGCATTTACCAATTAACCAATCCACCAATTAACCATTTAAAACCATTCACCATTCACTGGTATTTACCACTATGGCTTTACATTTTTCGTTTTACGCTTTTCACTATACGCTATCCGCTAAACGCTATACGCTGTGTTTATGCTTTTCCCGCATACTCTTTTGACCTTGTATCTATACGGACCATATCTCCCTCTTTTATAAAAAGAGGAACTGATAGGTCATAACCAGATTCCAAAGTTACCGATTTGCTAGCTGAACCTACCGTATCTCCCCTAACTCCGGGAGCAGCTTTTTTTACCCTGAGCTCTACAAAAATAGGAATTTCTATTCCTATTACTTCGTCTTCGTATAATTGCATAGTCACTTCCATGTTCTCCTTAAGAAAATTTGTTTTCTCACCCAGGTTTGTGCCAGGAATAATCTTATCCTCAAAAGTTTCTAAATCCATGAAATGAAAAT
>JAUWRE010000102.1 GCA_030610725.1 Candidatus Aerophobota bacterium
TTAAAATCCCTCTCCCATACCAAAATAAAGCTGCCCTCCCTCTTCTCCTATTCCGTAATCCAATCTGATAAATCCAATGATAGTTTTAATCCGTATACCGAATCCCCAACCCACTTTATATATAGAAGAATCTTCATTCCGTATCTGCCCTGTGTCTACAAACAAATAGGTTAAGAAGTTTTTATCCAGAGGTAATCTTAGTTCGAAATTTCCCAGGATCAATTCCTCTCCTATAAATTCATTTTCCTTGTATCCTCGCAGGGTTTCCATCCCTCCTATACGAAATTTTTCATAAACAGGAAGATTTTCCCCTGATTTTACTCGTAGACGGCAAGCAATAACAGGATATTTCCAAAAAGAACTTTTTCGTAGGTATCCTCGCCATTCTCCTCTATATTTGGTAAAAGTAAACTCTCCCCCTAGCACTGGGCCTCCCGTTATATCTGCAGAAATATAAGAATATGAGCCTTGATAGGAATTAAAGGCCTCATCTCTAACTCGTGTATTCCTATCCAGAATGAATGTGAGACTATGAGAAGCTTTCTCACCTTCCTCTGTCTCTCCCGATATCTCCCCATTCACTGCCTCATCAATATATATCCTTTCATCCCTTAGACTAATATATATATTAGAAAATTTCCAAATAGGCTTTCCTACCTTCATCTCTATACCTATGGTTTCTTTCTGATAACCGCCGTCTATTTCATTGTATATGTCTTTTCTTTTGTAAATACGAGGCTCCAGACGAATAGAAGTATCTCCCCACCATCTATCCAGGTAGGTTATATTATATTCGTTCTTTTTTTCGGCAAATTGCCACTCGATTCCTATTCTCTTCCCCTCTCCCCACAAGTTGTCTTTGAAGAATTGAATCTCTCCCTGAAGACCAGAAGCAGTGTTATATCCCCCTCCTATATAGAATTGCCCTTCTCTCTCAATTTCCTTCACTTTAATTAATAAATCTACTATGGAAGAAGATACCGCTATGGGTTCAATCTCCACATTCTCGAAAAAACCAAGATTGTACAGTCTACGCCACCCTTCCCTGGCTTCTTTAATATCAAAAATGTCTCCTTCTTTTAAAGTAAAAGCATGCTTAAATATTCTCTCCTGAGAAAGCTCATTTCCCTCTAATCTTATCTTTCCTATACTCACTTGTGGGCCTTCTTCTATCTGAAGAAGAATCTTTACTTTGCCTCCCTCTCGGTCAAAGTCTAAGTCCGACTTAATTCGAATATGAATATATCCCCTTTCCCCATATTTATCCTGTAAAAAGTTTATACTGTCTTTAATATAATCAGGAACAAGGAGTCCTCCCTTGGATGGTTTAAATTGAGACATAATCTCAGACTCAGAAAAAATCTTGTTTTCTCCCCTTATCTCTATCTGGGAAACAAAAAATTGTCTACCCTCTACTATCTCCAGGAAGATAGTAACCCATTCGATACCCTTTTCTTCAGAAAACTCAAAATCTGGTGATTTGAAATAAGCAAAATAGTAGCCATGATTTTGATAGAAATGGACAATTTTTTTCAGGTCTTCTTTCAGGATTTGCTGGTCAAAAAAACGTCCATATCTCGCTTTCATTAAAGCCATAACTTGAGAATCAGAAAAGGAAGAGTTTCCCTTAATCTCTACTCTTTTTACTCTTACTATTTCTCCTTTTTGAATGTTAACAATGACTTTGCAACCGTTGCTTTCATCGTTCTCATTAAAAATATTTACCGAGGCAGCCAGAAAACCTTTTTTGTAGTAAAACTGGGTAATTTTATCCTTGCTTTTTTCCACCTCAATAAAATTGAATAAATCCCTTTCCTTGAAAGTAAGTAATTTTTTGATTTTATTTACCTCTTTACCCTCTATACCCTCAAAGCTTATCTCATTAATTATTTCATTCTCCTCTACTTGAAAGATAAGTATCAGTCCATCTTTCTCTTTCTCCTTTAAGGCAGACAGATAGGAAAAGAACCCGATGTCATAGATAGCCTGGATGTCCTCTCTTATTCTTTGCTCTGAAAGAGGCTCATCCACCTTGCTCTTGATTACCTGCAGAATCTCCTCAGTATCAATATATTGATTGCCTTTAACTTGAATCTCCTCCACCATCGGAGAAGCCCAAACTTCCAATTTTGGCAAGAAAATAAGGATAATCGAAAGACCCAGAACTATCCCGACTAATTTCTTAAGGAAAACCCCCTTCTTTGGAACAGAGAAGGGGGAGCAAAGATTATCTTTCCTCGTCACCATCCAGCCTCCTTATTCTAATTCTCCATTTTATTTTTCGCCTTACCTACCTTGCTTTTCTTCTTTTTATTAAATACAATATTTCCATTCTTTATTCCTATTACTATATCCTCTCCGTCTTTAAATCTACCCTTGAGAATTTCCTCGGAAAGAGAATTGTCGATCAACTTCTGAATGGCCCTGCGTAAAGGCCTTGCCCCGAAGTCAGGATCATATCCCTCTTGAGCAATTAAATTCCTTGCCTCTTGGGTAATTTCTATATTCATTTCCTTTTCCTCCAGGAGCTCCTTCTTTTCCTCCAACAACATATCAACAATTTTCCTTACCTCTTTTTTGTTTAAAGCATGAAAAACAATAACCTCATCCAGTCTGTTTAGGAATTCGGGACGAAAACTACGTTTTAATTCAGACATAACTCTGTTTTTCATCTCTTCATAAGAAAGGGTACCTTCTTTTTCTGCTTGAAAGCCGAGATTAGACCCACGCACAATCTGTTCTGCTCCTAGATTAGAAGTCATAATCAAGACCGTATTTCTAAAATCAACCGTATGACCCAGATTATCCGATAGCCTTCCATTATCCATAATTTGAAGAAGAATATTAAAAACATCCGGATGAGCCTTTTCTATCTCATCCAGCAGAACTACCGAATAGGGACGACGCCTTACTTTCTCTGTTAATTCTCCTCCTTCCTCATATCCTACATATCCCGGGGGAGCTCCAGTAAGACGAGAAACAGAGAATTTTTCCATATACTCGGACATATCCAGTGTAATCATAGCATCTTCATCTCCAAAGAGAAACTCGGCTAAGGCTTGAGCCAAATATGTTTTACCCACGCCGGTAGGACCCAGGAACATAAATACACCAATGGGTTTTTTCATATTCTTTATTCCTGCCTGAGCACGACGGATAGACTGAGCTATTGCTTTTATAGGCTCTTCTTGACCCACCACTCTCACATGAATAGCCTCTTCCATACGCAGAAGCCTTTTTGATTCAGCCTCTGTCAAGTCGCGCAAAGGAACGCCTGTCCAGCTGGAAACAATATGGGCCACATCTTTCTCCGTCACTTTTTCCTGTTTTCCTTTCTTACCTTTATCGGCTTCCCATTGGCCTTTCTCCTTACTTAAGGAATCCTTTAAATTCTTTTCCTTATCTCTCATATTGGCTGCTTTTTCAAATTCCTGTGCTCTTACCGCTGCTTCTTTCTCCTTGCGAAGCTGCTCCAGCTCTTTCTCTATCTTCTTAAGTTCTTTGGGGCGGGTGCTAAATTGAAGCCTTACTCTGGCAGCTGCTTCATCCATCACATCGATAGCCTTGTCAGGCAGATAGCGACCCTGGATATATCTATAAGAGAGCTTCGTTGCTGATATAAGAGCCTCATCAGTTATTTTCACTCTGTGGAAAGCCTCATATTTATCTCGCAAGCCCCTCAAAATCTGGATAGTCTCTTTAACTGTTGGCTCATTTACTATTATTGTCTGAAACCTTCTTTCCAGGGCTTCGTCCTTTTCAATATACTTTCTATACTCGTCCAGAGTAGTTGCTCCTATACACTGAAGTTCTCCTCTAGCCAGAGCTGGCTTCAAAATATTGGAAGCATCTATGGCTCCTTCAGCTGCTCCTGCTCCTACTAGAGTATGAATTTCGTCAATAAAGAGAATGATGTTCTTTGCTTTTCTAATCTCACTCAGTATTCTCTCCATCCTCTTCTCAAATTCTCCCCTGTACTTGGTTCCGGCTACTATTCCCCCTAAATCAATAGTGACTACCCTTCTGTTAAGCAAAGGTTCAGGCAAGGAGCCCTCAAAAATCTTCTGGGCTAATCCTTCGGCAATAGCTGTTTTACCTACTCCTGCCTCTCCTATTAAAACAGGATTGTTCTTCGTTCGACGCGAAAGTATCTGAATTAACCGCTCAATCTCCTTTTGTCTATTTATTACCGGATCAAGCTCCCCATCTCTGGCTAGCCGAGTGAGATCACGCCCAAATCTATCTAATGTGGGAGTTTGACTTGGCTTAGCTACTCGCTCAGGAGAAACCTTTGTCCCAAGAAGATTAGAAACCTCCTCCCTCACTCTACCTAGATCAGCTCCCAGACTAGTGAGAATTTGAGCAGCTACTCCTTCTGCTTCTCTAATCAACCCTAAAAGAAGATGTTCGGTTCCGATATAATTATGTCCCAGATTCCTTGCTTCTGTCACTGCCAGTTCCAACACCTTCTTAGCCCTGGGAGTGAAAGGAATCTGGCCAAGAAATAGTGTTCCCCCACCTCTGCCAACTGCCTTTTCTACCTCTACACGAACCTGAGCCAAATCTATAGCTAGGTTTTGCAAAGCTGCAGCTCCTATCCCTTCACCTTCTCGGATAAGCCCAAGAAGGATATGTTCTGTGCCTAAGTAGTCATGGTCCAATCTTCTAGCTTCTTCCCTGGCTAGAAAAATTACTTTTTTCGCTCGTTCAGTAAATCTATTAAACATGGTTTTTCCTCTCCCTATATCTCGTATTGCGTATATGGTATTGCGTATTGCGCAATACGCATCACGCACGACGCATCACGATTCATCATTTAGTTTAATAAGGCCTGCTCTCTCAGGACTTAAAGAGAGATAACCAATAGGTAATTCTCCTATCTCTTCGATTCTTCTCAAATATGCCTGTGCCTTCTCCGGTAGGTCTTCATAACGACTTACCTGAGAGGTATCTTCTTCCCAACCCTC
>JAUWRE010000182.1 GCA_030610725.1 Candidatus Aerophobota bacterium
TTCTTTCTTTAGAAGACTATATAAAACTTGTTTGCGATGTGCTTGAGCTGCTTCCTGCCAGGATTACTATCCAACGACTGGTAGGAGAAGTTCTTCAAGATAAGATGCTTGTCGCTCCTCGCTGGAATCTCAACAAACATAGGATTCTCTCGGCTATTGACCAGGAGTTTGTAGATAGGGGTTCCTTCCAGGGCTCAAAGTTTAAGAACTGAAGCATTTCAAAAAGGAAAAAGGGGACAGGCTACTTTTTTTGTTCTTTTTTTATCCATAAATAAGGAACTATGAACAAGGCAGTGTACTATGGTTTTTGGCTTTGTTTTTCTGCCATGGGAATTTGTCCTAAACGCTATCCGCTGTCTTTCTCTATGTGGATTGTTCTGGTAGGGAAGGGGATTTTTATTCCCTGAGCCTGGAGCTCCTCGTAGGCAGCGGAGATGATTTTGTCCTGTATGTCAAATCTATCCTTAAAATTACGAACCCAAAAGACCAGCCTGAAGTTAAGGGAGAAGTCAGCCATTTCCATAAAATAGACTCTGGGAAGAGGATCTTTAAGAATTCCCTCTATCTTATTAATACAGGCAAGGAGGATTTGTTTTGCCTTTTTTATATCCGACCCGTAGGCTATTCCTATTTTAATTACCATCTTTAAGTTGATGGCGGGACGTCCGTAATTAGTAATCTTGGTTGTGACCAGGCTATTATTGGGAATGATAATTTCATTTCCCTCATCAAAAGATTTTATACGGGTAGATCTTAAGCCTATGTCAATAACTTCTCCTATTTCTCCAGTTTCCAGCTTTATGAAGTCGCCTATTTTAAACGATTTATCCGCAATGAGAGCCACTCCACCAAAGACATTAGCAAAGATGTCTTGTAAAGCAAAACCGATGATAAAGCCAGCAATACCCAGGCTGGCTACTAAAGCAGTTACTTTTATACCCCAGACGTTAAGGATAAAGATAAGTAAAAGGATAAATACAACAAAGTTTAGAATTTTTCTGCTTATTATTATCAATTCGTGCCCTCTGGCCGCACCCGTAACTGCCTTTCTTTGTGTAAACCAGGTTTTGATAAACAAATTGATGAAGAAAGCGACTAGATAACAGGAAATGCCTATGACTACGGAGGCTAACGCCTTGGAAGAGATACTTTTGACCAGGGCAGGAAGAGGGAGGAAGTTAAGGGCAGTGGCTATTCCGGCCAGAAGAATAAAATAGAATACAGGAGTTTTAATTCGAGCCAGAATAATATCGTCAAGCTGGGTGGCGGTTTTTTTTGTCCATCGTTCTACCAGATGAGTGAGAATTAGATATATAGATTTTGCTCCCAGAAAAAAAATTACGAAACTTAGAGCTGCTTTGAAATAAGGACTAATTCCAAGTTCTTCCAGAAATCCTAACATTTTATTTTCTTCCCAACCTCTCTTCGATTGTTTCTAGGATATAACAAAGCATCTCTGTGTCAAGAAATGCCGAAGGACAATTTCTTCCGTCACTGTTGTTGGTTAATTTGTTAATTGGTTAAATGGTTAATTCCCCTCACCCTATCCCTCTCCCCAATGGGGAGAGGGGCACTACTCACCCCTCACCAATTAACCACTCACATTATTATAAGGCTCCTTCAACGAATGTTTGTCGGTACACATATAAATTCCTATGTCTCAAAAAAGTGGATTAATCCTTGACTATGGTACCTACCTTTTCTCCTAGAACTATCCTTTTAATATTACCCCTTTTTTGAAGATTGAAAATAATAATAGGCAGACGGTTATCCATGCAAAGAGAGATAGCTGTAGCATCCATAACTTTTAGTCGTCTATTAAGCACCTCTACATAAGTTATCTCATCGAACTTCTCTGCTATTTTGTCTTTAAAGGGGTCAGAAGAATACACTCCTTCCACTTTAGTCGCCTTTAGTATCACATCTGCTTCTATTTCTAAAGCACGCAGTGCTGCTGCTGTATCTGTAGTAAAATAAGGATTTCCAGTTCCTCCGGCAAAAATAACCACCCTGCCCTTTTCTAGGTGACGCAAAGCCCTTCGCCGAATATAGGGCTCGGCAATCTCCTGCATTTCAATCGCTGTCTGTACTCTAGTAAATACTCCTATCCTTTCCAGGGTATCCTGTAATGCCAGGGCATTTAGGATAGTAGCTAACATCCCCATATAATCAGATGTAGTTCTGTCCATTCCCTCCTTGCTTGCCATTCCACCACGAAATATATTTCCACCACCCACCATTATTCCTATTTTCACCCCCAGGTCCTTAACCTCACTGATCTCTTCTGCGATAAGACGAACTCGACTGGAGGATATACCATAATTATTTTTATCAGCAAGACTTTCTCCTCCTATCTTTAAGAGGATACTATCCCATTTGATTGGTAACTGACTCATCAGTCTTTTATTTCTCCTCTTAGTTCGTATCTGACAAAACGATAAATTTCAATGTTCTCTCCCACTTTGGCAATAAACTCTTGCAGATAATCCCTTGTTATTTTCTTATCATCTCTAAAAAAAGGCTGTTCCAATAGACATACCCGAGCATAAAATTTCCTTATTCGTCCTTCTATAATCTTGTCTATGATTTTAGCAGGCTTGCCTTCCTTTTCTGCTTGTGCCTTAAGAACGGCTTTTTCTTCTTCAATTACCTCTGCCGGAATATCTTCAGGAGAATTCCACTGAGGATTACAAGCCACCACATGCATGGCTATGTTTTTGCCAAATTCTTGAAATTCACTGTTTTTCGCCACGAAATCGGACTGGCAATGAACTTCTACTAATGCCCCCATTTTCCCATTGTGGTGAACATAGGAGACAATTTTACCCTGAGTAGTCTTTTTCCCACTTTTCATCTCGGCAATCTCTATACCCTTTTTTCTCAAAACCTTTTTCGCTTTTTCAAAATCACCCCTGGTTTCTTGGAGTGCCTCCTTGCAGTGAAGAATTCCTGCTGAAGTCTCTCCCCGCAATCTCTTTATTTTTTCTAAAGAAACATCCATCGGTTATTTACCCCTTTAATTCTCTGTTTTTTAATCCTTTGCTTCTTCTT
>JAUWRE010000193.1 GCA_030610725.1 Candidatus Aerophobota bacterium
CAGGTAGTTAGCTGGGGTACTGCCGACGGTATTAATCCCACTAACTATATCAATCCCAGAGAATTATCCTTGACAGAGACGGAATTTAAAGGAAAACCGTTGGCTATTCTTAAGGCAACTTACTATGGCAAAAAGGCAAATATGACTGGAGTTATAGTCTTTGATTTTGAGCCACAGGAGATACCAGAAGAATTAGAGATAGCGATAGGACAATTAATACCTGAGTTTGGAGGATTCCCATCTCCGGCAGAAATAGAAAATACTCTGGAAAATATGGAATTTGCCTTGAAAGTGGAAAAGAGGATTGCTGATTGGGATACTAAATTAAGCTACTTTCACGGATGGGAAGACTACCCCGCTTTGTGGATCGACCTGGAGCCTGGATTGTCACCTCAACTAGAGGCTAAATCTCAATATCAGCAAGTAGATAAAGTTGGCCTGGCTACCGCTGGTAGTCTTAAGAAGGTAGGTCTATGGAGTGAGATAGCCTATGTAATGCCCAGAGAAATAGAAGAGATGAGAAATGCCTTTATCAGTTTTTCTATGAATAAGCCTTATCTACAGGCAGTTCTGGGGGCAGATTACACCTTCGGAAAAGTTTATGTAGAGGGGCAATATATCTATTATGAGAATGGTTCCCTACTCAGTCCCTATAATCAGTATGGGGCAGGAGAAGATATAACAGCTGGCAACTACCTGATGGTTCAATCCTCCTACGAAATCAATCAAATTCACAGTTTGAGGTTAGGAGGGATAGTCAATTTGCAGGACTCCAGTTATACATTGATGCCGCAGTATACCTATGCTATCAATGAGGTGACAGACTTATCCCTGAGGGGGGGGCTGTTCTTTGGTGAAGCATCAACAGAATTTGGCATGCTAAAGAGTATAGAATCCGTCGGCTTTGGCATAAAGATAAGCTTCTAATCCTACAAGGATTTACCCCGCGGGAAACCTCATAAGAGTCAATAAATGGTCGCTGTCCCTATTTAATAACGATTTAAGACAACGCGTCGCGTTGTCTTTTTAAGAAAAAATGCTAATATATAGACATAATAGAGGAAGAAGGTGCGGACTGTCCTTGTCTTATTGAAAGACGGAACGATATTTGAGAGAAGAAAAGATGAAGAGAGAATTGAAGTTTAGTAAAATGGAAGGCACAGGCATGGAAAAGAAGACAAGAGTTGCCATTATTGGTTATGGTAATGTGGGTAAAGGTGTTGAGCTGGCAATAGAACAAAATCCAGATATGGAATTGAAAGTGATTTTTACTCGAAGAAAACCAGATACGTTAAAAATAAGATCAAATGCTAAGGTTTTGTGTATTACTGAAGTTGACAAATATGTAAACGATATTGATGTTGCAGTCTTATGCGGAGGGTCTGCAACTGACCTTCCTAAACAGGGACCAAAACTCGCTTCAATATTTAATACAGTAGATAGTTATGATACACATGCTAAAATTCTTGACTATTATGTTTCTGTGAATGAAGCTGCAAAAAAGGCCGGGAAAACAAGTATAATATCTACGGGGTGGGACCCTGGTTTATTTTCTTTATTGAGAGTTATAGAAGAGATAGCATTACCTCAAGGAAAATGTTACACTTTTTGGGGGCCAGGAATAAGTCAAGGACATTCTGATGCTATTAGAAGAATTCCAGGAGTTAAAGATGCACGACAGTATACTATGCCTATTGATACTGCTGTTAGGAGGGTTAGGGCTGGAAAAAACCCTGAGTTGAAAACAAGCGAAAAACATTGGAGGGATTGTTATGTTGTTGTTGAAGATGGCGCAGATTTGAAAAGAATTGAGCAAGAGATTAAGAGAATGCCGTACTATTATGCAGATTACAGGACAGTAGTTACATTCATCTCAGAAAAAGAAATGGCTGAAAGACACTCTGAAATGCCTCATGGAGGTTTTGTTCTCAGAGTCGGGAAAACAGGAGAATGCCATAAACAGCTTATGGAATTTAGATTAGAGTTAACCAGCAATCCAGAGTTTACCGGTAGTGTTTTGGCAGCTTATGCCAGGGCTGCACATCGGTTGAACAAAGAAGGCCAAATAGGTGCAAAAACAGTGTTTGATATTGCTCCGGCCTATTTATCGATGAAGTCCCTTGAAGAATTAAGAAAAGAAGTGTTGTAATTTCACTGAAATTTGCAGCGACATTAGGGCAATTTTGTTGTAAAAGAGGCTTTTTCAAAGCTCTTCCAGGAGATAGATTAATGGGGAAGAAACCTTATCGGGAGATGGTAGCCATTTTAGATTTTGGCTCACAATATAGTCAATTGATTGCTCGCCGAGTCAGGGAGAGCCAGGTCTATTGCAAATTACTTCCCTTTGACATTACCCCCTCCGAATTGTTAAAGTATAATGTTAAGGGTATTATTCTTTCTGGTGGACCGGCTAGTTTAACCAGCAAGGGAGCTCCTTATCCAGAGCCAGATATTTTTGATTTAGGGATTCCTGTATTGGGGATTTGCTATGGGATGCAGTTGTTAGCCCATTTCATAAGAGGTAGAATCACTGCTGCTCCAGAGAGAGAATACGGCAAAAGCGAGTTGTT
>JAUWRE010000191.1 GCA_030610725.1 Candidatus Aerophobota bacterium
TATACGCTATACGCTAAAAAAAGGGAGTAATAAATTGTCTCTTAGAGTTTATAACACTTTAACCAGAAAAAAAGAAGAGTTTGTGCCCTTAGAGCATAAAGAGGTAAAAGCGTATGTTTGCGGCGTAACTCTTTACGATGAATTACATCTGGGACATGCCCGCTATGCAGTAGTGTTTGATATAATTAGACGATATCTTGAATATAAAGGCTACAAGGTAAACTATATTACTAATTTTACCGACATAGATGATAAAATGATTGCTCGTGCTCAATCTCTAGGAGTCTCTATTTCTGAGCTGGCAGAAAAATTCATAAGAGAATACTTTGCGCAGATGCAACAATTGGGAGTAAAAAAGGCAAATTGCCACCCCCGTGCTACTGAACATATAAAGGAGATAATAGAGTTAATTAAAAAACTGGAAGATAAAGGACTGGCTTATTCTACTGAGGGAGATGTCTTTTTTCGTGTAAAGAGGTTCCCCTCCTATGGCAAGCTTTCCCGTCAGAACTTAGAAGATATCTTAACAGGAGTAAGAGTAGAGGTTGATGAAAAAAAAGAAAATCCTTTCGATTTTGCTCTTTGGAAAAAAAGTAAAGAAAATGAACCTTCCTGGGATAGTCCATGGGGAAAGGGAAGGCCAGGTTGGCATATTGAATGCTCGGCTATGGCTATAAAATGCCTGGGAGAGAATCTGGATATCCATGGAGGAGGAAAAGATTTAATATTTCCTCACCATGAGAATGAAATTGCTCAATCAGAAGGAGCTACGGGAAAAACATTTGTCAGGTACTGGCTGCACAATGGTTTGGTGAGAATGAAAAATGCAAAAATGGCTAAATCTACTGGCAATGTTCTTACCTTATCCAGTGCTCTTGGCGATTATGGAGGAGAAGCGGTAAGATATTTTCTTCTTTCGGCTCATTATCGAAGTCCTTTAGACTATAGTCAAAATAGCCTAAAAAAGGCTTTTACTTCTCTAAAGAGAATTTATAATACCTTAAGGAACATAGAAGAGTTAGAAGAAGAGTATAAAAAGGGTCTTTTAGAGAATAGTTCTACTCCCCCAATTATGATAAAGGCAAAAGCAAGTGAGTTATTTGACTATTCAAAAGAGGCAGAAGATAAATTAGCTGAAGCTTTAGATGACGATTTTAATGTTCCTATAGCCCTTTCCGTTATTTTTGAATTAGCCAGGAAGGCAAACTTATTATTAAATGAGAAAAAACATTTGGATGACTCCTCTTTCCAGATTCTTTTAAAGGCGTATCAGAAGATTAAAGCGCTGGGAAATATTTTAGGACTTCTTCAAGGGAAAGAAGAAAAGAAATTAGAGGGAAAAGAAGAGCAGCTAATTGAGCTCTTGGTTAATGCAAGAGACACACTACGAGAGAAGAAAGAGTGGGAACTTGCTGACAAGATAAGAAAAGGATTAGATAAGTTAGGAATAAAACTGGAAGATAAAGAGGACAGGACAGCATGGAGAGTTAATTAGTATTTAGTCGTTAGTGAATAGTATTTAGCATAAAGAAAAGAAGTACACGAATAATAAACAATAAATAGTATCTCGTCGTCCATCCGAATTTTTTACTAAATACTAACAACTATATACTAAATACTACAAGCTGGCGTAGCTCAACTGGCAGAGCAGGTGACCTGTAATCATCAGGTTGGGGGTTCAAGTCCCTCCGCCAGCTCCACAATGAATTTTAGCCTCCCCCTTAATGACTTAGTATTTTCTCTATAATGAGAGGAACTTCTTTTAATGCCTGGTCTACCTTGTGAGGCAAGGAGGTCCCTCCCTGGGCAAAGTCCCATCTACCGCCACCGTTACCTCCGGCAATCCGACAAACTTCTTTGATTATTTCATCTGCCGGTAGCTCTTTCTGGGTAGAGGCAACTACCAGAAAAGCTTCCTTTTGAGCTATTGAAGCTAACACCACGATACCTTTTTTCAGTTTAGCCTTCAATTTTTCTGCGGTTTGTCTTAGGATTTCAGGTGATAAATCCTGACATTCTCCTGTTATTAATTTTATGTCCCCAACCCAGGAAGCCTGCTCTATTAGATTTTCCATCTCAACCCCTGCCAATCTTTTCTGCCATTCCTTCATCTGCTCTTGTTGCTTTTGAAGTTTCTGATTCTTGTCCTCAATGCGCGTCAAGATTGTGCTTTCCCCAGTTTCTAATGCCTCGCCAATTCTCCTGAGAAGACTTTCTTTTTCTTCTATTGAATCTAAAGCTTTCTCTCCTACCAGGGCTTCTATTCTCCTTATTCCAGAAGCAATACTTGATTCACTAATTATTCGCAATATTCCTATTTCTCCAGTACTGGAAAGATGAGTTCCTCCACAGACTTCCTGGCTGAACTTTCCTATAGTTACTACGCGCACTTTTTCTTTATATTTAGCTTCAAAAAGGGCTATAGCTCCTTCTTCCTGCGCTTCCTTTAAGCTTATTTCCTTTACTGTAACCGAAAGATTCTCTCTTATTTTTTGGTTGATTGAAGAAGTTGCCTTTTTAAGCTGTTCATCGCTTAAAGGAGAAGAATAGCTAAAATCAAAACGAAGTTTGTCTTCCCCCACCAACGAGCCACTCTGCTTAACTGTTTCGCCTAAAATCTCTCTCAAGGCTGCCTGCAGAAGATGAGTAGCTGT
>JAUWRE010000092.1 GCA_030610725.1 Candidatus Aerophobota bacterium
CCTGTCTGGATCAAATTGTCCACAAATTTGGTCACCGTAGCTCCACTTAATTCGGTCATCTTGACAATATCAGTTCTCGATATTGGACTATCTTTTCTTATTGCATTTAATATAAGAGTCTCGTTAAGCCGTTTGTCGTTAGGTTTATTCTTCATTTAGCCATTTTCTCCAGATGTAAGTATTAAGTAAAGCACAGTCTGATTACGAGGAGTGGGATTCCTCGCTTCGCTCGGAACACGCTCCGTAATCCCAAGATTATGCCAAACGACCTCATTGAGATTGCTTCACTTCGTTCGCAATGACGCGGTTCAATGAGTATTTACCTTAAAAGTGTTGGACTTACTTTATTATACACTTTATCCCTCCTCATACAAGGGGAGTTTTCTCAGACATTTTTTGATACTCTAAATATATCATATACTATTATGAAAATTTGTCAAGTCTTTTTTTACACCTCAAAGGAAGTCTCTATGAAAATAAGTAAGCTAATTTACTCCAGCATAAAAATGCTGTCTATTGAAAAGCTTGTGGTTTGACAAAAGTGGGAGGAGATTTTATAATACTGCTAGAAAACTGCGCATTTGAAATCTATCTGTCTTTTAGGAAGAAAAAATTTGGATAGAGCTAGAATAACGGAAAAGAAAAATAAGAGAATAGAAAGAATACTCACTCTTTCCTCCTCTCCCCATATCAGAGATAAAATCACGGTAGGGCGAATAATGTGGGCGGTAATAATAGCCCTAATTCCTGCCATGGCCGCCAGTATCTATTTCTTTCGCTTAAGAGCCATAGAGCTTATTGCTGTATGCGGTCTAGCTAGCCTAGTAACAGAGTATCTATTTTTAAAAATAAGAGGAAAAGGGAGTTTGAATGAACCCAGCGCTCTGCTCACCGGGATATTATTGGCTTTAACCCTTCCCCCTAGTTTTCCTCTCTGGGCTGCTGTTTTAGGAACAATTTTCGCTATCATCATTGGCAAACAGATATTCGGAGGATTGGGCTATAATATATTTAATCCGGCTCTCATTGGAAGAGCTTTTCTGGTAGCTACTTTCCCTGTTCTGATGACCAGTTGGGTAAATCCTTTTACTATTGATGCAGTTACTACAGCTACTCCTCTGGGGCTTTTGAGGTTTCAATCTCAATCGACTCCTCTTATGCCACTATTCTTAGGGAACGTATCTGGCTCATTGGGAGAAACTTCCGCTCTGGCCCTGCTTATAGGAGGAGCCTTTCTACTGATAAAAAAACACATTGACTGGCGAACGCCCCTCGCTTACCTTTTCACAGTGGCTTTGTTGAGCGGCATTTTCTATCTCATTAATCCCCTCTATGGTAGCCCTCTACTTCACTTATTGGCAGGTGGATTGATGATAGGAGTCTTCTTTATGGCTACAGACCCGGTAACCACTCCCCTGGCCAAACAAGGTAGATGGCTCTTTGGTTTGGGTGCAGGAGCCATAGTAGTTATAATTCGTAATTGGGGAGGATATGCAGAGGGAGTGATGTTTTCCATTCTTCTTATGAATGCCTTTACTCCCCTATTAGACAGGTATATTAAGCCCAGAGTTTTGGGAGGGAGATAGTTTGAAGAAATCAGTCCATATGGTTCTGGTTCTCTCTATAGTGGGAATGATTTCTGGAGCTTCCCTGGTAGGAGTTTATAGATACGCTCAGCCGAGAATCGAAGAAAATAAAAAAGCAGAGATTCGTCGAGCTGTCTTTGAAGTTCTACCTGAGGCAAAAGATTATAACACCATAATAAAAGAAGATAGACTTATTTACCAGGGTCTGGACTCTTCTGGAAATCTAGTGGGTTACGCATTTATTGGAGAAGGAGCAGGATATCAAGGTATGATCGAAATAATGATAGGGATGGATCCTGAGTTGAATCAGACCAGGGGAATTCAAATTCTGGAATCAGTGGAAACTCCAGGGTTGGGAGCAAAAATAACCTCAGAATCTTTTGGGGAACAATTCAAGGCTTTACTGGTGGTTCCCCTGATTAAGTTAATTAAGGGAAAAAAAGCAGAAGAAGATAACCAGATTCAGGCTATCACTGGAGCCACTATTAGCTCCCAGACAGTAATAGACATCCTAAATAATACTATTAAAGAAGTAAGAGAGAGACTTTCAAAAGAATGAACTTTCAGGATATTATTCTTACCTTACAAGAATACTGGAAAGAGCAGGGATGCCTCCTCCTTCAGGCTTATGATGTAGAAAAAGGAGCAGGGACTTTTAACCCAGCCACTTTCTTAAGGGCACTGGGACCAAAAGCCTGGCGGGCAGCCTACGTGGAGCCGTCACGGCGCCCTGCTGATGGACGATACGGTCAAAATCCTAATCGCCTCAGACGCCACTATCAATATCAAGTAATCATCAAGCCCTCCCCTGATGATATCCAATCCATCTATTTAGAAAGCCTTAAAAGACTGGGAGTCAATTTCCTCCATCACGACATAAGATTTGTGGAGGACGATTGGGAGTCTCCCACCCTGGGAGCCTGGGGATTGGGATGGCAAGTGAATCTGGATGGAATGGAAATCACTCAATTTACCTATTTTCAGCAGGTAGGAGGATTTGACCTGAAACCCATCCCGGTGGAGCTTACCTACGGACTGGAGCGAATCGGAATGTGCCTACAAGAAGTGGATAATGTCTTCGACTTGAAATGGGACTCAGGAACTACCTACAGGGATATTTGTTATCAAGGCGAGGCAGAATTCTCTCGTTACAACTTTGAGGAAGTCGAGCCGGCAGTTCAATTTAAGCTTTTTCAAACTTATGAAGAAGAGGCAAAAAGGCTCTTAAATAAAGGGCTTGCTCTACCAGCTTATGATTATACTCTTAAATGCTCACATACTTTTAATCTACTGGAGGCCAGGGGAGCTCTGGGAGTAAGTGAAAGAGAGAGGTTTATTAAGAGAGTTCGCTATCTAGCCAATGGATGTGCCAAACTCTATCTGGAAAAAGAGAAACCAAATGTTTAAGACAGCTTTATTAGAAATAAAAGTGGAAGAGTTTCCTTCTTCTCTTGTTGAAGAGGCTTTAACTCAACTTAAAGAAAAGGGAGAAGAACTTTTTGCCTCCTCCAATTTAGACTATGAAAAAATCACTGTTTCCGGTAGCTGCCGACGACTTATCTTGCAAGCAGAAAAGGTATCTCCTAAGCAGAAAGAACGGATAGAAAAAGAGATGGGTCCTCCGGAAAGGATAATTGTAAATGAGAAAGGAGAGCTGACCAAAGAAGGGAAAGCCTATTTAAAAGCTAAAGGAATAAAGAGGGAAGAGCTGGGAGTGGAGAAACTAAAAAAAGGTAACTACGTTTATATAAAAAGAGAAACAGTCGGCAGGAGAACCAAAGATATCCTCCCTCTCCTTTTTCCTGAGCTTATCACCTCCCTCAGTTTTTCCAAATCTATGAGGTGGGGCAAGGGAGACTTTGCTTTTGCACGTCCCATTAGATCTATTCTAGCTCTTTTAGGAGAGGAAATAATAGAATTTGAAGTAGCTGGAATCCGTTCTGGCCGAGAGACAAGAGGACATCCCTATCTTTCACCGTTTCTGATGTCTATAGATGACTCCCAGAAGTACTCCTCTATTTTAAGGGAAAAATGGGTAATAATAAATCCGGCAGAGCGGAAAGAAATAATCATCAAACAAATGCAAGAAATAGTCTCTCAGCTAAACAAGGGTGGAAGTAAGCAAAGAGCTCTAGAAGATAAGGAACTACTGAATGATATAGTTTCTTCAGTAGAATACCCTACTATGTTTTTGGGGGAATTTGATCCCCACTTTCTTTCTCTCCCTTCTCCTGTATTGAGGGCCTGCTTAAGGGATTATCAGCAACATTTTTCTGTAGTAGAGAAAGAGACATTTGAGCCTTATTTTATAGGAGTGAGGGACGGAAACGAGGAATACCTTGGAGAAGTAATAAAAGGAAACCAAAGAGTGCTTAATGCCCGCCTGAGTGATGCTAAATTCTTTTTTGAAGAGGATAAGAAAATAACATTAGAAGAAAGAGTCCCTTTCCTTAAAGAAATAGTAGTCCAGGAGAAATTAGGTAGTTATTATGATAAAACTCTGCGATTGGTGAAGCTAGGAGAAAGAATTGCTGCTTCTTTAGAGATAGACGAAAAGATAAGAGGAATATTGAAAGAGGCAGCTTATCTTTGTAAAACTGACTTAACTACCCAGATGGTTAAAGAATTCCCTTCACTGGAAGGAATAATGGGAAGAGAATATGCTCTTTATTCTAAGAAGAATACTCAGGTAGCTCAAGCTATCTATGAACACAAGATACCCCGTTCAAATGGAAAGAATCTCCCCCGGACACCAGCAGGAGCTATTCTCGCCTTAACCGATAAATTAGATACCCTGATTGGTTCCTTCTGGGCAGGATTTATCCCTTCTGGCTCAGAAGACCCCTGGGGTCTACGGAGGCAAGCACAAGGAATAGTAGAGATAATTCTTGATAGAGAATGGGAGGTCAGTCTGGATCATCTTATTAAAGAATCTTTAAAGCTCTATCAAAGAAAAGAAAGGACAGAGCAAGAAAAAATTATCCTCAAGGTCAAAGGATTCTTACGGACAAGGATGGTTAGAATTCTCAAGGATAAGGGAATCAGGACTGACCAAATTAAGGCTATCTTAAAAGTAGATGATGAGAAGCCAGTAAGAATAAATAAAAGAGGAGAGGCTCTTCTTAAAGCTGCTTCTAGAGAGGAATTTAAAGAAGAGGTCATAGCTATAGTCAGATTACTAAATATATTAAAACAGGCCAAGAGAAGAAACTTAGGAATACCACAAAAGCTCAAAGAAGAACTCCTCATAGAAAAAGAGGAAAGAGAGCTATACCAAGAACTAAGAAAGATAAAGGCAAGGGTTGAGAGGTTATTGGAGAAACAAAGGTATCTGGAAGCATACCAAACTCTCTCTACCTTAAAACAATCTATTCACAACTTCTTCGAAGAAGTCCTGGTTATGAATGAGGATGAGAACCTACGAGCAAATCGCCTTTGTCTTTTGAAAAGAACAGGAAAACTATTCAGCTCTATAGCTGATTTTACAGAATTACAAGTTAAATAGTTCTTTAAGACCAATGTAAGTACTCAGTAAACCACGTCATTGCGAGCGCAAGCGAAGCAATCTCAATTTCCATCAGAGATTGCCACGTCGTCCTGAAGGCCTTCAGAACTCCTCGCAATGACAAGAAGGAACGTACTTCACTGAATATTTACGATACGAGATACGAACAACGAGATACGACAATGTTCTGAGGTATTTTTGGATTAGGGAGGAAAAGATGGTTTGCAAAAAGATAAGGAAAGAGCTT
>JAUWRE010000077.1 GCA_030610725.1 Candidatus Aerophobota bacterium
AAAATTGAGCATCATAACCATCCTGATGTTCGAATAATAGCCCCGGAAAATGATTCTATCAAAATTGAGCAAATCCGTAACTTAAAAAGGGAGAGCTCCTATAAACTATACGAAGGAAGAAAAAAAGTCTGGATTATAGAAGAGGCAGATAAATTCGGTCTAGCAGCAGCTAATTCTATTCTCAAAATACTAGAAGAGCCACCGCCCCAGACGGTCCTAATACTAATCAGCCAGACCAAAGAAGGACTACTCCCCACTATTCTCTCTCGCTGTGAAGTCATTCGCTTCTTTCCTCTTCCTTTGGATGAAATTGAAAAAATCATAGCCCAACAACTGCCTCAAGGTTCTGATAAAATCCATATACTGGCAAAACTAGCCCAAGGAAGAGTAGAAGAAGCCCTCCATTTAATAAAAGAAGAAAATACTCTTAAAGTAAGAGAAGAACTCCTCAATGCCTTGCGGAAGAATATGAACCTAGAAGAGATATTTAAACTGGCTGCCCAGTGGGCAAATTATAAAGATAAAGAACTGCAAAGGATTTTTGATATGATTTTATTCTGGTTTCGGGACATCCTAATCCTAAGACAGGGAGGGGAAAAATGGCTTATTAATGATGACAAGATGGAAGAACTAACCAGAGAAAAGGATAAATATTCTGTCAAAGAAATAAAAAAAATCATGGAAAGCATCGAAAAAGCCAGATATTACCTTAAAAGTAATGTTAATCAAAAACTAGCCCTGGAGGCTTTGTGGTTAAAACTAAAGGAGAACAACTTACCCCCTCACCCTTCCCTCTCCCCTGTGGGGAGAGGATTGAGGCGAGGGGAAAAACAAATTCCTAAAAACGGTCGGAAATTATGATTGCATCATTTTCTAAGGCTGGCTTGACGATTTCCTCTACCATAAATTTAAGAAAATCGAATTTGACAGGATAAGGATGATTGTTATAATAATCTGAGTTTGAGAAAAAATTCACAATCTGAGATAGCGATGGACAAAGATAAAATAGAAAGAGGAGTCAAATTATTCCTGGAAGGTATAGGGGAGGATCTTGAACGACTCGGCATAAAAGAAACCCCGGCACGAGTAGCCCGAATGTGTGAGAATATCCTGGCAGGAATAGGCGAGGACCCCCGAAAAGTATTAACAATTCTCACAGGAGAAAAACATGATGAGATAATTCTCCTCAGAGATATTCCTCTTTACTCATTCTGTGAACACCACTTGCTCCCTTTCCTGGGAAAGGCACATATTGCCTATATCCCTGAAGGAGGAAGAATAACTGGATTAAGCAAACTGGCCCGGGTAATAGACCTTCTCAGCAAAAGACTCCAGGTGCAGGAAAGGCTGACTACTCAGATAGCAGATGTGCTAAACGATGCCCTCAAACCAAAGGGAGTTATGGTAATAATAGAAGCTGAACACCTTTGTATGTCTATGAGAGGAATAAAGAAACCAGGGACAACTACGGTTACCTCAGTGGTGAGAGGAATATTCAGAAATAATCCGGCTACCCGAGCCGAAGCTATGGACCTCATCAAAGGCTTAAGAAAACAATAAAAAGGAGAAATAGAAATGCTATCAGACCTAGAAATTGCTCAGGCAGCAAAAATGAAACCAATTATGGAAATTGGTCAAAAAATCGGGATAAAAGAAGAGGAAATTGAACTTTACGGCAGATACAAAGCCAAAATTTCTCTCGATATATTAAAAAGACTAAAAGATGCACCTAATGGAAAATTCATTACAGTAACTGCTATTACTCCCACTCCTCTAGGAGAAGGCAAGACTGTTACCAATATTGGTTTAGGGCAAGGCCTGGCTAAAATAGGAAAGAAAATCTGTAATACTCTACGTGAACCATCTAAGGGCCCTACCTTTGGCATAAAAGGTGGTGCTTGTGGGGGAGGGTATTCCCAGGTGGTCCCTATGGAGGACATTAATCTTCACTTTACCGGAGACATTCACGCCTGCGAATGCGCCCATAATCTCCTGGCTGCGGCTCTGGATACCAGCATTCTTCTCAAGAATAAACTTAATATTGACCCTTTAAATATCACCCTGCGGCGCTGTGTAGATATAAGTGACCGCGCCTTAAGACATATCATTGTCGGATTAGGGGGTAGAACTAATGGCTTTCCCCGTGAAACTGGTTATGATATCACCGTGGCCACAGAGACTATGGCTATTCTTGCTTTGACTACTGGCCTCTTCGACCTTAGAGAAAGATTGGGTCGAATGGTGGTTGGTTATACTTATGACGGTAAACCGGTGACGGCCGAAGACCTCAAATTTGCCGGAGCGATGACTGTCCTTCTCAAAGATGCCATTAAACCCAATTTGGTCCAAACTCTGGAGGGCACTCCTTGCGTAATGCATGCCGGTCCCTTTGCTAACGTTGCTCATGGCAATAACTCTGCTCTGGCTGACATGGTAGCTCTAAAGCTAGCTGATTATGTAGTTACTGAGAGTGGCTTTGGGGCTGATTGTGGCTGCGAAAAGCTAATAAATGTTAAGTGTCGCCAAAGTGGATTGAAACTCGACTGTGCAGTAGTAGTAGCCACAGTGAGAGCTCTTAAGATGCACGGAGGCGCCTTTACTGCTCGTCCGGGCGTACCGCTGGACAAGACACTGATGGAGAAAGAAAATATGCCTGCCCTGGAAAAGGGCTGTGAAAATATGATGAAACAAATTGAGAATGTGACGCTCCATGGGGTCCCGGTAGTAGTAGCCATCAATAAATTCACCTCTGACACTAATGCCGAAGTAGAGCTAGTACGTAAGAAGGCTCTGGAGGCGGGAGTAGAAGATGCTGTTCCCAGTGAAGCCTGGGCTAAGGGAGGAGACGGATGTATTGAACTGGCCGAAGCAGTTGTGGCTGCCTGTGATAAACCTAACAATTTTCATTTCCTCTATCCTGACGATATCTCAATTAAAGAGAAGATTGAAACTATTGCCACTAAAATATATGGAGCAGATGGAGTTGACTATTCTCCTTTGGCTAACAAGAGAATCGAACTTTACACTAAACTTGGCTATGACAGAATGCCTATTAATATGGCCAAAACTCATCTTTCTCTCTCACATGACCCAAGTCTAAAGGGTGCACCCAAGAACTTCCGCGTTCCAGTTCGTGATGTGAGAGCCTCAGTGGGAGCTGGTTTTCTTTATCCACTATTGGGCTCAATGAATACTATGCCTGGCTTACCCTCAAGGCCAGTTGCCGTTGATGTGGATATTGACAAAGAGGGAAAAACAGTGGGACTATTTTAGTTGCTCGTCGCTAGTTGCTTGTTGCTCGAAAAAAAGAGAATGTAAAATGTAAAGCGATAAAACAACACTTTCCTCTCCCTAGGGGGAGAGGATTAAGGTGAGGGGGCACGACATACGAAAACAAAGGAGGTTTATTTAGATGGCAGCACAAATTATAGACGGAAAGACGATTGCTGGAAAAATCAAAGAGAGATTAATAAAAGAGATTGAGGAACTAAAAAAGCAGGGAATCACTCCTTCCCTATCTGCTATTCAGGTAGGTGATGACCCTGGCACTGGAGTCTATGTACGAGCTCAACAAAGGTCCTGTGAAAAAATAGGGCTTGGGTATGAGCTACATCAGTTCAAAAAAGATGTCTCCCAGAAAGAACTTAGAGACTTTATTGCCCGCTTAAATGAAGATACGGGAGTAAGTGGTATAATCCTCCAGATGCCTCTCCCCTCTCAATTAGATGGCCGTATCTTACAAGGAATGATTGATCCCAAAAAGGATGCTGAGGGAGTCTCTCCGGTCAATATGGGCATGGTTGTCTATGGAAAACCCCTTCTGGCGCCCTGTACTGCTATGGCGGTAATGGAACTAATCAATTCTGTCGGGGTGAAGCTCTACGGTAAAGAAGCAGTTGTGGTGGGACACAGCGATATCGTCGGTAAACCTACCGCTCTTCTATTACTGGACAAGTTCGTTACTACCTCTGTCTGTCACATTGCTACCGGAGAGCGAGGCACCTTGCCTCAGTATGTATCCCAGGCAGAAATCCTGATTGTAGCGGTGGGAAAGGCAAACCTGGTTAAGGGAGAGTGGGTTAAAGAAGGAGCTATTGTCATTGATGTAGGGATTAATAGAGTGGAAGGAAAGATTGTGGGAGATGTGGAATTCGAAGTAGCTAAAGAAAGGGCTTCCTACATCACTCCTGTTCCGGGAGGGGTAGGCGCCGTAACCACCGCTATGCTCCTGAAAAACTGCGTGCAGGCGGCTAAACTACAAAGCAAATAACTAGGAGGTGAAGAAAATGGCAATGAAAGGTGCTATAGAGACGAGAAATTATGGGAAAGGTTCATCAGAAGTTTTCTCTGCTATTAGCAAGGCTTTGGAAGACCTCAAGATTCGTGTAATTGACAAGGACGAGAAAGCAGGCAAGATCACAGCAGCTACTGGGTTTTCCCTATTTTCTACTGGTGGCGAGGTATCAATAACAGTAGAAACTGTTCCTGATAGCAAAGAAGTTGCGGTAACTATAGAGGAAAAACCAAAAATGAAAACAGTTGTCACTGACTGGGGAAAATCATCCCAGGACGTCAAACGCCTGTTTAGCAAGATTGAAGAACATCTAGGGATTGAACCGGAAACAGTTGAAGAAAAAACTGAAGTAAAAAAAACCAAACAAGCGAATATCTGTCCCTCATGTGGTCAATCTATAAAAGCAACAGATAAGTTTTGCCAGAACTGCGGAACGAAATTAAGCCGCTAACTGAGACGATTCTTAACAAATTATGAGGGAGGTAAAAAAATGGCCTTCTGTCCAAACTGTGGCAAAAAAGTCAGTTCTAATTCAGCTTTCTGTTCCTCATGTGGGTCCAATTTAAAAGACACAAAGAAAGGTTCTCCCCCTGCCTCTTCCCAAAAAAAAACTACCGCAACTGAGAAAACCGGACTGGGTGCACTGGATGTAAAAACCTATATGATTATTTCCACGGCTGGTCTGGGAGCAGTGGCCTTGTTAGCCATTATGATGAAAGATAGCGTAGGTTTTATACTTTGTGCTGCCCTATGCGCTGCTCTCTACTTCTGGGGGGTGAAAAAGTTAGAAGAAGGCGATAGCGCAACAGCCAAGAGAACTTCCTTGATTGTGGGTGTCATCGGGGGAGTGATTGGTTTAGCGATATTGCTAGCCAGCCAGTTTACCGGCGCTATCGTTATTTTAGTTGTGATTCCTGCCTTTTTGGCCTGGTATAAATTGGAGCAGAAAAGCTAAATTGAAGACAAAGGATCTGTTATTGAGAGTAATTATGCTATAATATGTTTTAGTTCTTTGGGCTTAACCCGTCTTAAAATCAGCTTTCGCTCCAGCATAAATTTCTCAGACTCCTCCCTAAATTTTTCTACTCTCTGCTCGGCATTTAATCCCTTTCCCCCTCATAAATCTTCCCCATCATTGCATGAATCTCTCTTAATTCCTTCGGCCCTTTCATAATTCTATAACCTCCTCTGGTGAACATATTTCAATTTCGTGATAGCCAGTATAGAAAAGTGGAAAAGGGGTCTAGTGGTGAATTGAAGATGCAGAAGATGCAAGAAAATTGGAGGAGCTGAAAGAGCCAGTGGTAGGAACAAAAAGGTAAGATACTTCAACTCCCATTCGACAGTGAATGGGAGTCTCTCAAATTGGATGTATTATTGTACCCCAAAGCATACTCCATAAGGTTTACACTGGGCAATCGCTGTCCGATGCCGAGTATGAAAAGTTTTTTTCTCATCCCTCGACCGCATACAGACTGTTGATTAGCATTCCACGGC
>JAUWRE010000025.1 GCA_030610725.1 Candidatus Aerophobota bacterium
AAGGAGACTATGGACAAACTTGGTATTTCCGTGCCCAAATCTGCGTCCTGTCATTCTGGTGAGGAAGCTGAAGAAATAGCCAAAAGGCTTAAGTATCCCGTAGTTCTCCGTCCGGCTTATACTCTTGGTGGTACAGGTGGAGGGATTGCCTATAATGTGGAAGAATTAAGGACCATTGTGAATAGGGGTCTGGCAGCAAGTCTCATTCATCAAGTCCTGGTGGAAGAGTCTGTTCTGGGATGGGAAGAGCTTGAGCTGGAAGTTGTAAGGGATGAGAAGAATCAAAAAATTACCGTTTGTTTTATTGAAAATGTTGACCCTATGGGTGTACACACGGGTGATAGTTTCTGTGTTGCTCCTATGCTTACCGTTCCCAAAAGCTTGCAGAACCGAATGCAAGAGCTTTCTTACCGAATAGTCGATGCCATTGGAGTAGTAGGAGGGACAAATATCCAGTTTGCTCATAATCTTGAAGATGATAAGTTGGTAGTTATAGAGATTAATCCTCGCACATCTCGTTCCTCGGCTCTTGCATCAAAAGCAACTGGCTTTCCCATTGCCCGCATCTCAACCAAGCTTGCTGCGGGAGTGACTATGGATGAGATTCCTTACTGGAAAGAGGGAACACTGGAGAAGTATGAGCCTAGCGGAGACTATGTAGTAGTTAAATTTGCCCGTTGGGCCTTTGAGAAGTTTCCTCAAGCCCAGGATATCTTAGGAACCCAGATGAAGGCAGTAGGGGAAGTTATGAGTATAGGAAAAACATTTAAGGAAGCGTTCCAGAAAGCTATCCGTTCACTGGAAATAAAGAGATATGGTCTGGGTGTCAAGGAGTTTCGAGTTCTTTCCCCGGAACAGTTAAAGAAAAATCTCTCTATACCGTCCAGCGAACGTATATTCCTGATGTATGAGGCTCTGCGTAGGGGTTCTTCTATTGAGGAGCTTTATCAACTTACCCATATTGGCAAATGGTTCATCAAAGAGATGAAAGAGCTGGTGGAATTTGAGGAAGAAATATTAGGATATCCATGGAATCGTCTGCCCGGCGAAAAGTTAATCAAGGCAAAAGAATTGGGGTTTTCGGATAGATATTTGGCGGAGCTTTTTAATATAAAAGAAAGAGAAGTCAGGCAGAAAAGAATTAGCCTGGGAAAACAGGCAGGATTTGACGCGGTGCCGGTCAGTGGTGTAGAAAACGCATCCTACTACTATTCTACCTATATTGGGGAGGATAAAGTAGGAGTTTCAAAGAAGAAAAAAGTGATGATTCTGGGCGGTGGTCCCAACAGGATCGGTCAGGGCATAGAGTTTGACTATACTTGCGTGCATGCAGCTTTCGCCCTGCGCGATGAAAATTATGAGTCAATTATGGTTAATTGTAATCCTGAGACCGTATCTACAGATTATGATACCTCCGATAAACTCTATTTTGAACCGTTGACAGTAGAGGATGTTCTAAGAATCTATGAAAAAGAAAAACCGGAAGGGGTTATAGTTCAATTCGGCGGTCAAACTCCACTAAATATTGCCCGGGAACTACAGGATAATGGGGTGAATATCCTGGGCACAACTCCGGAGAGTATTCGCTTTGCCGAAGATAGAGAGCGTTTTAGAGAAAAAGTGATTTCCCTGAATATGCTACAGCCAGAAAGTGGCACTGCCCGTTCTTTAGAGGAAGCCGTAGAAATCGCCAGTAGAATTGGCTACCCTCTTATGGTGAGACCCTCTTTCGTACTTGGCGGCCGGGGTATGGAAATTGTATATGACCAAGAAATGTTAAGGAAATACGCCCGGGAGGCAATAAAGGTCAGCCCAGAATACCCCATGCTCATTGATAGATTTCTTGAAAATGCCATCGAAACAGAAGTTGATGCCCTTTGTGATGGCAACGAGACTTTTATTGCCGCTATTATGGAACATATAGAACTAGCCGGTGTCCATTCGGGAGACTCTGCTTGTGTTATCCCCACCAGGAATATAAAAGAGGAACATCTGAATACTATAGAAAAATACACCGCTAGAATCGCAGAGGAGTTAAAGGTTGTCGGTCTGATGAACATTCAATACGCTATATGTGATGATAAGGTATATATTCTGGAGGCTAATCCCAGAGCTTCACGCACTGTTCCTATAGTCTCCAAAGTGACGGGAATCCCCATAGCTCGCATTGCTACCTATCTGATGTTAGGAAAAAAAATCAAGGATTTTCCTGAATTAAAAAAATCCAAACTCCCTTATATTGGAGTTAAGGAAGCGGTTTTCCCTTTTAATATGTTTCCCGAGGTAGATCCTCTCTTAGGGCCAGAAATGAAGGCTACGGGAGAGGTTATGGGGATTGCTGATACATTCGGACTCTCTTTCTACAAAGCGCAAGAGGCGGCGGGTTTTGAACTTCCCTTAGAAGGGAATGTTTTGTTGACTGTTGCAGATAAGGATAAAGCAGGTTTGCTTCCTATAGCCAGGAAGATTGATGAAATGGGTTTTAGCATTTATGCTACGGGAGGCACAAACCGTTTCCTTGAGGAGCACGGTATTGGGAGTATGAAAATAAAGAAGATACATGAGGGAAGGCCCAATATTGTTGATGCAATCAAAAACAAGAATATTCATCTTATCATTAACACACCGGTTGGCCGTGACAGTAAATATGATGATAGTTATATTCGCATAATGGCCATACAATATAAGGTCCCCTACATAACTTCAATAGCAGCCGCTCAAGCCAGCATTGAGGGCACTGAAGCTGTAAAAAAAGAGAACATTTTACCAAAATGTCTTCAGGAATATCATCGGGAGAGATTGCAATGATAGTAGTATAGGAATTTTCTTTTTGGACGCTGATAAACACGGATTATTGAAGATTTAAGTATTAAAAACTAACTGAAGAGGCACTAAAACTTTTAGAAATTGGATTTTCACTAAACCTTAGTTTTGAGCCAGAAGTCACAAGAATTTTTTCTTGGACACAGATAAACGCAGATCAAAAAAGTAATCAGAAAACAAGTTCAAGGTTCAAGGTCCAATATTTTTTATTTATCTTGTTTATCTGCGAAAATCTGCGTCCTAATTAACTTGTCAGGATTCAAAGAAAGGAAAGATAAATGGAGTACCGAAGAGTTATTCCCTGTTTGGATGTAAAAAATGGACGTTTAGTTAAAGGGGTAAATTTTGTGGATTTGAAGGATGTAGGTGATCCGGCACAGGTTGGTGCAGCCTACAGTCAGGCAGGTGCAGACGAATTAGTATTTCTTGATATTACTGCAACGCTTGAAAAGAGAAAAACACTGATCGATGTGGTGAAAAGAACAGTAAAAAATATTTTGGTTCCACTGACAGTGGGGGGAGGTATCAAGAGTATACAGGATATTGAAGATTTGATGGAGATAGGCGTATCCAAAGTATCTATTAACACCGCTGCAGTCCAAAATCCAGAATTGGTTAAAGAAGCAGCAAAAGAATTCGGCAGCGAAAAAATCATCATTGCTATTGATACTCGCAGTTCCTCTCAAGTTCCTTCAACCTTTGAAGTGTTGGTGAGCGGTGGGACTAAGCCTACTGGAATTGACGCCGTTGAGTGGGGGCAAAGAGTTGAAGATTTAGGAGCTGGTGCCATCTTGCCCACAAGTATTGACACGGATGGTACTCGGACTGGATATGACATTGCCATGACCAGGGCAATAGCTGATGCGGTGAACCTGCCCGTCATTGCCTCAGGTGGTGCCGGAACACTGGAGCACCTCTATCAGGCCATTACCCAGGGAAAGGCAGACGCTGTGCTTGTCGCCTCAATAGTACACTTCGGGAAATACACCATTGCCCAGATTAAAGAATACCTAGCCGGGCGAGGAATCCCGGTGAGGCGCTAGTGTTTCGTTTATTTTATCCCAGAACTTTGTGAGCCTCTTTTAATCTCTCCATTATTTCTATCTTCTGGGGACACTTTTCTTCACATTCGCCACATTCTTCACAGGCTTCTGCTTGTCGCCTTTCATCCTTTTCACCTGATTCGAGGGTGCCCACCCCGATGTTGTGATACTGCTTGCCAGCCCATTCTCTTAAACCATACACAGTGTAGTAGTTCATTAACCTAAAGATTTCTGGAATAGCTACATTTTCGGGACATGGTTGACAGTATCCACAATTGGTACAGGGAATCTCTTCTTTCTTCTTTCTTTTTTCTATGAAATTTTCGATTATATGGAGTTGTTTGCTGCTCAAAGGTTCAGACAGGCTTGCTGTCCTGGCGTTTTCCTCTACCATTTCCTTATTTTCCATACCTGAAAGAGCAAGGGATACATTCTTATTGGCAAAAACAAATCTTAAAGCTAGTGCTGGAGTACTCTTAACATCAGGACCTATTGCTTGCTTGAGGATGTCTGAAACAGCAAGACGACCACCTCCCACAGGTCCCATTACTGCTACTCCCAGCCCTTTTCTTTTCGCATAAGCCATAGCTTCTTCATTGCTTCTATCAAGAAGATTGTATTGGCAGAGAACCGATTCAAAGATTCCAAAATCGATAATTCTCTTCATGACCTCGGGCTTGTCGTGAAAGGAAAAAGATATGTGCTTAATAAGCCCCTCATCTTTTGCCTTTTGCGCTTCTTTGAGAAGGTTATGTTTCAGGACTATGTTCTTAAATCTATCCTCATTTAAGTCGTGAAAGTGGTAAAAGTCGATATACTCTACCTTGAGTTTTTTGAGCTGTTCTTCCAGCAGACGGCGGTAATCACTCCTTTTTTTAACCTCCCAGGTAGGCATTTTTGTAGATAAATAAACTTTATCTCTCCAGTCTTTCAGAGCCTTTCCCACTACCAGTTCACTTTCACCCGCGTTATACACGTAAGCAGTATCCACATAGTTCACTCCCAGCTCAAAGGCTCTTTGAATCATCTCAATGGATTCTTTTTCCTTAACCTGGTGCTTTCCCCTTGTTTCTACTTCAGGTAGGCGCATTGCGCCAAATCCGAGAATAGAAACTTTGATGCCGGTGTTTCCAAAATCACGGTATTGCATTGAAAAATCTCCTTTCGTTTCCTTGCGTGTCTCTTCGAAATTCTGACCTCTTCAAAAGCCCCAGTCAAGTTTTGGCTCAGGTAACCTTAGTATCCAGTCAAGTCTCTCTAAGAGTTCCTGGGGTGCAGATAGTTGATCAGTTATAGCTAGACTGCTTGCTGGCCTCACCCCAAGCCACATACGGGTGAAAGCCCCTATGGTGGCTACCAGTGTAGGCAAAGTCTTATCTATGCCTGTTTCAATACCCGACGATGGGCCAAGCCTTACCACATAATTACCGGTTAAGCCGCGCCAGGGTGCTCTCTCATCAAGAAGAGAATCAATAGGGTCACTTAACCTGAGGTTGAACCGGACTTTATCTCCTGGAAGGTGGGTTTGTGCCATGCACTCTGACAGGTTACATATCCTTACCTGCCAATAAGCTGCCGCTTGCATAATACTCTGGAACCTGGATTTTTCGGTTACTCTATACTGTCTTAGGGGTTTCTCAAGAAGATCCTGAAGTTGAATCCCTGGTGGCTCCTGCATTTTTACCAGGTGTACCTGATCACCCAGGCTTTTAATGAGTGCCATCAGTTCGAGGAACTGCTCCCGGGTTTGAAAAGTAATCCATTCTATGTTGTAGGGTCCTTGCTCCACATTATCAGCTCCGCACCAGAAATGATGAGTGAGTTCATTAGTTGAATTATCGCAATAGCCGAGACCAAATCCATTTTTGGTTGATAGCATTGCTGCTTTAGTAATCTTAGGCGGATTCAAATTACAGGAGCCATGACTGCGGAAACGGCTGAGGCGGGCAGAATGTACCATAGCCCAGTCATCAGTAGTTATTCGACGCGGTAGGCGGGGTTTAGTGCTGATGTTGAGCTGAGAAGGGTCAAAAGCGGTGCAATGCTCATAGCTGCCAGTTCCAAAACCAATTTGATCATAGTAGCCCTGCTCGAATACTCCCAAACCAGAAACCAATGCTCCCTCAGATGCTTCAATAGCCACCATCATTGCTGTCAATTGCTTAGCTAACCCCTGCTTGCGTGCAATTCGACTGGTAGCGACACCTGTGATACCGGAAAATGGCAGCTCCTCATTGAGATAATGGATACCTCCGGGTACAGCAGTGGCGCAGCACTCGGCTTCATTGTTCACTTCGATGATGATAGCGCGCCCACTTTTGATATGAAGACTTACTGCCTCCTCCTTGCCTTTTTCAAGCCAACCTATCTCATGCCAGATACGCTGGACGGCCTTTTTATCCCTTTTGTGGTCATATTGGCGATACTTCACTTTTGCAATGTTCTCCTTAAATTGGAGTCAAGAAATGAGCGAAGGCGTAAAGATGTCTTTAATAATATGTTTCAACATCTTAAAACTTGCAGTATAACATAAATCCGATGTTCTTCGAGGAAATGACCGGGGCAAAGGTTATCCCTTCGTAGAATGCAAAGTTCAAACAGGGGTTTATTATCCGTGCTACTGCTTGGTGAAGTTTATTGTCACTGTTTATCATTTGTATGCTCTTTTTTTCAATCCAGTTACCGAGAAGATACCCCAGTGCTGGCGTAATAACTGCATCGTTAAAGCTAAAGCCTTCGTGGAATACCTCTATAGTGCTTTCGAATAGAAAACTTGCAGCGAAGCTCCCCCAAAAACTCTCTGATTTACTGTAGCCCCTTGCTCTGTAATAAAGGTAAGTTTGTGAACCCACATAAGGATGCCCGATGAAATTCCAGTAGAAGGGATCATTGTCCCACCACTGGATATTCTTCAGGAAAAAATTCTCCCTATACTTTTCAAAATTGCCGCCAGCGTCATCCAGTATCTTAAAAAGAGCAAAATATCCTGCCCAGTGAGCAAGATAGAGGAATCCAACATCACCGGCTATTTCTCCCGAAGAATGGGTTCTTGCTTCGGGTAAGTAGAATTTTTTATTTTCGGCAAAGACACCGCCAGAGAGAAAGAAAAACAAAATCAGAAACAGAGTTATTATCCTGCGCTTTTGACAAAACATGGATATTTTTCTTGCGGCATCCTGCATTTCAAGATTTTTCCTTCTTCAAAGAGAGCTTTCCCTTTTCTGCTTTCTCTATCCTGGCCCAGGAGTCACGTAACGATACTATCCGATTGAATACCAGTGCTCCCTGACGGGAGTCAACACAGTCAACGCAGAAGTAGCCCTGTCTTAGAAACTGATATCTACGGCCTGGCTTGGCGTCGGCTAGACTCGGCTCTACCGGACAGGAAGTTAACTTCTCTAAGGAATGAGGATTTAAATTAGACTTGAAATCAGAACCATCCTTTACATCATGGGGGTTTGCTTTTGTAAAGAGATGCTCATAGAGTCGCACTTCGGACTTTAGGGCATGCACTGCAGAAACCCAATGCAGCGTTCCTCTTACCTTACGCCCATCCGAGGACCAACCACCTCGTGTGGCTGGGTCATAAGTACAGTGTAGCTCAATAACTTCTCCTGTCTTTTTGTCCTTAACTACGTCTGTACATTTGATATAATATGCATGTTTTAATCTTACCTCACGACCTGGGGCCAGGCGGAAAAACTTTTTGGGTGGGTCTTCACGAAAATCATCTTGTTCTACATAGACTACCCGCGAGAAAGGAATTCTGCGCGTTCCCATACCTGGATCTTCTGGGTTATTCTGCGCATCTAGCTCTTCTACTTGGTCTTTTGGATAGTTGTCTATAACTACCCGAAGCGGACGCAGCACAGCCATAACACGCGGAGCCCGCCGATTCAAGTCTTCCCGGATGCAGTACTCTAGTAGTGCGATATCAACAACGCTATTGCTTTTGGCTACTCCAGTGCGCTCACATAAGCTGCGGATTGCTTCTGCTGTGTAGCCTCGTCTGCGCAAGCCCGATATTGTAGGCATGCGTGGATCGTCCCATCCACTCACATATTCTTCTTCTACTAACTGGCGAAGCTCTCGTTTACTCATAATGGTGTAGCTAAGATTGAGACGAGCAAACTCAATTTGCTGGGGATGGCAGTCAACATTTAGTGCATTAAGTATCCAGTCGTACAGCGGGCGATTATCCTCAAATTCCAGCGTACAAATGGAGTGTGTGATGCCTTCGATAGAGTCGGACAGACAATGGGCAAAGTCATACATAGGATAAATACACCATTTATTGCCTGTTCGGTGGTGTGATTCATGTCGAATGCGATAGAGGACAGGATCTCGCATGTTCAGATTTGGAGAAGCCATATCAATCTTTGCCCGGAGCACATGCGAGCCATTCTCAAATTCTCCCTTTTCCATCCGCTCGAATAGGTCCAGATTCTCTTTGACAGAGCGATTTTGATAAGGACTCTCTTTTCCAGGCTCGGTTAAGGTGCCGCGGTATTCTCTGATTTCGTCTGCGCTCAGGCTGCAAACGTAGGCTTTACCATCTTTGATTAACTGCACAGCGTAACGGTATAACTTCTCAAAATAGTCAGATGCGTAGTACAGGTGCTTACCCCAATTAAATCCAAGCCATCGAATGTCCGATTTGATTGATTCAATGTATTCAATGTTTTCTTTGCTTGGATTGGTATCGTCAAAGCGCAAATGGCAGACACCACCTTCGCTTTCCAGAGCAATGCCAAAGTTAATGGAGATGGACTTAGCGTGTCCAATATGCAGGTAGCCGTTCGGCTCAGGTGGGAAGCGGGTCACCACACGGCCGTTATTCTTATTTGCCTTTAAGTCTTGCCTGATAATGCTTCGGATAAAGTCGGACGGACGAGTAGAATTAACGTTCTTCATATTGGTATCTTTCTTCTCATTTTTCTCCTTGTTGTCTTGTTCAAACCTACTAATTCTCATAGCTTCCCTTATCTCCTTCTACCCAAAGTTCTCCTGGCAGCATCACCTAGGCAATAGATTAAGAGAAAGTGTGCTGACTGTCAAGTGACAGAGATGAGATTGCTGAAAGAGTCTTTTTTTCGGACAAAACTATTCTACTGTCATTGCCAGGAACAAGGCGACGAAGCAATCTCAGGGTAGAGAGCTCTGAATAGTTGTTATCAGGACAACTCGATAGTATAGGAATTTCCTTTTTCCCCTCACCTCAATCCTCTCCCCCCGGGGGAGAGGGAAGGGAGAGGGG
Source organism: Candidatus Aerophobota bacterium (assembly GCA_030610725.1). Taxonomy (GTDB): domain Bacteria; phylum Aerophobota; class Aerophobia; order Aerophobales; family AE-B3A; genus AE-B3A. The sequence continues at coordinate 9,124 of JAUWRE010000025.1, forward strand.
GGTAAGTTCAGCTCTTTTGAACTTTGTTTTGAACTTACTATGAGCTAACTTGAAAAGAAAGAGAAAAAAG